>JANMJU010000169.1:0-7306 GCA_031371545.1 Chitinophagaceae bacterium | reverse complement strand
TTGATAAAAGAATATGAAGAGCAATATACTTTGAGTGCATCTTTGAAAAAAGATGGTGAACAATATTCATCTTTAAGAGAAGCGGCAAAGATTGAAATTGGGATGAGGGCATTTTTAGAAGCTGGTAATTACAAAGGTTTTTCTGATACTTTTGAAGACCTGCATGGTATAGCACAACTTCCGGGCATTGCTGCACAACGCCTGATGGCAGAAGGTTATGGCTTTGCCGGAGAAGGCGATTGGAAAACTGCAGCACTGGTACGTGCCATGAAAGTAATGGGCAGCGGATTGCCGGGTGGCAATTCTTTTATGGAAGATTACACTTATCATTTTGATCCGGAAAATCCGTTGGTGCTGGGTTCACACATGCTGGAGATATGTCCGTCGATTGCTCATGGCAAACCAAGTTGTGAAGTACATCCGCTGGGCATTGGAGGAAAAGCAGATCCGGTAAGACTGGTATTTAATTCGGCAGCAGGTCCGGCATTGAATGCTTCATTGATTGATATGGGCAACCGTTTTCGTTTATTGGTAAATGAAGTAGAAGCTGTAACAGCTTTACATGCGCTGCCAAAGCTGCCGGTAGCAAGGGTTTTGTGGAAACCATATCCTGATATGAAAACAGGATGTGCTGCATGGATACTTGCCGGTGGTGCTCATCATACTGGCTATAGCCAGAATTTAACGGCTGCTCACATGGAAGATTTTGCAGACATGGCCGGCATTGAATTTTCGCTGATAGGAAAAAATACAAATATTTATCAATTTAAAAATGATCTTCGCTGGAGTGATGTATATTACCAAATCAATAAATAAATTTTGAACCATTAACGATAACGCTTACACCATTTAACAACGCTATATGAATAAGAACCTTGCAACTGCTGACTACCTTGTATTTATTTTTTACTTCATTATCGTAGCTGGCTATGGCTATTCTATTTACCGTAAACGTAAAAAGAATGAGCATGACGCAAAGGCTTATTTTCTTGCAGAAGGTACCCTTACCTGGTGGGCTATCGGAGCTTCGTTGATTGCTTCCAATATTTCTGCAGAGCAATTTATCGGCATGAGCGGCGAAGGTTTCTTTTTGGGAATAGCGGTGGCTGCTTATGAATGGATAGCCGCAATAGCATTGATTATTGTGGCCGTGTGGTTCATCCCGGTTTATTTAAAAAATCATATTTACACCATGCCGCAATTTTTAAAAGTGCGGTACAATGAATCGGTGGCATTAATCATGGCGGTGTTTTGGTTGTTTCTGTATGTGTTTGTAAATCTTACTTCCATTTTGTACCTCGGTGCTGTTGCGATCAACGGTATTGCAGGCGGGCAATACCTGCATGTGATCATGATTGGACTTGCCGTATTTGCTTTGCTGATATCATTGGGCGGAATGAAAGTGGTGGCATACACAGATGTAATACAAGTAGCTGTTTTAATCATCGGCGGTTTAGTTACCACTTACATTGCATTAACTACCGTAGGCGAATATTTTGGAGTAGGTAAAGATGCCATTGCCGGTTTCAAAATTTTATTAAGAGATGCACCAGAACATTTTAAAATGATCATTCCAAAACCAGATGCAGCATCTTCTCAAAATGATATTAATAAATACCTTACTTTTCCAGGATTGCTTTCTTACCTGGCCGGTATCTGGATTATTAATTTGAATTACTGGGGCTGCAACCAGTACATTACACAAAGGGCGTTAGGTGCAGATTTGCAAACAGCCCGTACAGGTATTTTATTTGCAGGGTTCTTAAAATTATTAATGCCGGTAATTGTAATGTTACCGGGTATTGCCGCTTTTGTTTTGTATAAAAATAATCACCTGCCACAGTTAATTGGGGGTAAGGATGGAGCTTACTCAGCAGTACTTACTTTTTTACCAACAGGGTTGAAAGGCTTGTCTGTAGCAGCTTTAACAGCAGCTATCGTTGCTTCACTTGCAGGGAAAGTAAATAGTATCTCAACGATTTACACCCTTGATATCCATAAAAAATATTTTGAGAAAGGAGCTGATGAAAGAAAGCAGGTAATGACCGGCAGGGCAGCTGTTTTTGCTGCAATGATTTTGGCTGTTTTATTTACCTGGAATGATTTGCTCGGTATTGGTGGGGTTGGTGGTTTTACTTACATCCAAAAATATACTGGCTTTATCAGCCCCGGAGTTTTTGCCATGTTCATACTGGGTATGTTTTGGAAAAGGACAACTGGCTGGGCGGCTATTGTAGGTGTAATCGCTGGTTTTGCTTTATCTGTTTTGTTCAATGAATTCGCTCCACAACTTTTTGGTAATGATACATTACTGTACACTGCATATCCAAATGGCAAAGGAGGCTTTGAAATACCTTTCCATATTTGTATGGGGCTTTCTTTCTTCTTTACAATGCTTCTGATGATAGGGGTTAGTCTTGGCGGTCCGAAAGTAAATCCTAAAGCATTTGAACTGGATAAGGAAATGTTTAAATTGAAACCATCTACAACAGTCTTGATTGTAGTTACTTTATTAATTATTGCAGCCCTGTACGTTAAGTTTTGGTAAGAAAGAAAACAGTTTCATAAGTTCAAAAAATTCTTTAAACTTATGAAACGAACTAAACAAATTTCATGAGTCGTTATTCACAGCAAAAACGGTTTTTATTTGCGGTTGACTGTATCATATTTGGTTATGACGGGCAGGAGCTAAAGCTGTTGGTGATACAAAGAAGTTTTGAACCATTCAAAGGTAAGTGGAGCCTGGTGGGAGGTTTTGTGCAGGATAATGAAAGTGCAGAAGACGCCGCTTCCCGTGTGCTGAAAGCCTTGACAGGACTGGATGGATTGTACATGGAGCAGCTGCATGCCTTTACGGAAGTGGACAGGGATACTGCTGAGCGGACTATTTCCATTGCCTATTTTGCACTGATAGATATTCAAAAATATAAGAAGCAGATCAACGAGAATTATCACCCCGCCTGGTACCCGATCAATGCATATCCTCAACTCATTTTTGACCACTCAAAATTTGTAGAACTGGCAAAAGAAAAACTGCGGTACAAAGCAGCACTGCATCCATTGTTGTTTGAATTGCTGCCACCAAAATTCACGATGCCGCAGTTACAAAACCTTTACCAGTGTGTGTACAATATTGAATTTGATAAAGGCAATTTCAACCGTAAATTATTGTCCACCAATTTATTGCTGAAACTGAAAGATAAAGACAAACTCAATTCTAAGAAAGGTGCTTTTTATTATAAAGTAGATCCTAAAAAATACAATGCCGGTTTCAAAACATTTTTAAACTTTGTACCCAGCCAGTACCTGCATACCTAGTGGATAAAAAGTTTCAAAATAAATAAATGTTTTTTTGACAATTAAAAAAAAGTAATTACCTTAGTCTAATATTTAACGATATGTCGGTTTGTTTTTATTGAAAAAGTAAAAACATTTTTTTAAATCTTTTTTTATAATTGTTTTCCTGACAATTAAAAATTAAAAACGATGCTTGCGAAATATAACCATGTGATGCCAGACTGGCCCGGAACGTAGAGGGGAATTTCATTAACGACACTATTTTATTATACAAATTTTCACCAAAAACTAAAGCTACATGAAACAACGATTGCATAAGATGCTGCTGCATGCATCCTGCGTATTACTAATAGCTGTATTCCAGCTATTGCCGGGGCATTTACAAGCCCAGTCAGATAAAAAGGTGGTTGGTACTATTACAAGTGCATTGAATGCACCTGTTGTTGGTGCCACTGTCCTGGTTAAGCAAACAAAAAAAACGGCGGTAACAGATGCTGCCGGCAAATTTTCTATTGAAGCCCAGCAGGGACAAACTTTAATGATTTCTTCTGTTGGTTACGAAGCAAAGCAGGTAACAGTAGGTAATCAAAATAACCTTAACCTGTCTCTTGAAGTGAATGCTTCCACTTTAAGTGATGTAGTGGTAATAGGATATGGAACACAAAAGCGAAAAGACCTTACGGGTTCCATCAGCAGTGTAAATATTAATGAAACAAAAAAATATTCCGCCAGTGATATCTCCCAGCTGTTGCAGGGCAGGGCTACAGGGGTGGCGGTCAACAGTGATGGCCAGCCCGGTGCCGTTCCAAGCGTACGCATCAGGGGGTTCAGTACTTTCGGTGGTTCCCAGCCTTACTATGTGGTAGATGGTGTGCCAGGTTCTGCTATTAGGGATTTTAGTCCGAATGATATTGAAACAATGACCGTTTTAAAAGATGCATCTGCCGCCGCTATTTATGGTGCTGCTGCTGCAAATGGTGTAATCATTATTACCACCAAACAGGGAAAAAAGAACAGCCAGATGAAAGTGAATTACAATGGTTATTATGGTTGGGATAAAGTTTGGCAAACACAAAAAGTTACCGACAGGCTGCAATATCAGACACTCAACAATGAATCTCGTTCAAATGCAGGGAAATCATTATTTCCTGCAAATGATCCTGCTAATCCGCTTTATGTGGATAGCATAAATACAGACTGGCAGAAAGAAGGTTTAAAAACAGGGATCAGGCAAAATCACAACATTGGTTTTTCTGGTGGTGGTACCAACAATACCTATAATGTTTCTTTAGATTATTTTAAAAATAAAGGTACCTATGTTGGTAATGGCCCAGATTATACCCGTTACTCAGCAAGGATAAATACCACGGCTGAAAAAGGAATCTTTAAAATAGGAGAGAATTTTAACTATACTCACTCTCATGAAAATTTGCTCACTTTTAGAGATGATATTTTATTAGGTGGAATACCGCCAATGATTGGTTCATTGGTAGCCGCTATTCCAACCATGCCAGTTTATGATCCGGCAAATCTTAATGGATTTGGAGGGTCAAATTCAGAATTTAATGGTGCCAATTCATTAAATGCCATTGGTATCAACAGCATCCTGAAAAATTATGTTGATGTGGACAGAACATTTGCTAACGTATATGGCGAATTGCAGTTATTAAAAAACAACGGGCATAATTTAAAATTCAAAACAAGCCTGAGCTATGATAAGACCAGCACCAGGGATTATACCTGGCAGCCAGCTTATTTCCTGGGTGCTTTTTTTAGTAACAACACAGCCCATTTATTTGATAATTCAAGGACTATTACTAATGCCTCCATTGAAAATACGTTGAATTATGAAAAGTCTTTTGGCAAACATACAATAGAAGCCTTGGCAGGACAGGCTTACCGCTATGGTAGTTTTGTAATAAAAGAAAGCAGTGCACAGGGATTTGCAACACCTTACCATCCTGTTATTGATGCCGGTGAAACCAGGTCTTCAAAAGGATCGGAAGTTGAAAATGCACTGGCATCTTATTTTGGAAGGGTTAACTACTCTTATGGCGACAGGTATTTATTGTCTGCTTCCTTGCGTCGTGATGGTTCTTCAAGGTTTGCTCCGGTTAATAAATTTGGATATTTCCCGGCTGCCTCTGTTGGCTGGAAAATAAGCAATGAAAGTTTCTGGAATGTTTCAAAATCAATTGTGTCTTCACTTAAATTAAGAGCCAGCTATGGTAAATTAGGAAACCAGGAAATTGGTGACTACCAGTACCAGGGCAATATCAATTCAGGTATCGTTTATACATTTAACGGCATCAGATATACCGGCGGATTACAAACCATTGTATCATCTCCGGATATTAAATGGGAATCAAAAACGATTACCAATGCAGGTTTTGACGGAGTATTTTTAAATGGTCATCTTGATCTTTCTGCGGAATATTATTCTGCTAAAAGTACCGATATGCTGATCGGTATTACTATTCCGGCAAGTGTTGGTTTTGAAAATTTAACTCCAACTGTAAATGCTGCCTCTGTTAATAATTCAGGTGTTGAAATTTCTGCCACCTACCATAAAAATAACGGAGCTTTTACTTATGATATTTCTGCCAATCTTTCTACCGTAAAAAATAAAGTGCTGGCATTGGGAAGTAACAATGAACCATTGTATGGAGTAGGAGCTAAAACTGTTATTGGCCGTGAAATAGGCGAACATTATGGATATGTGTACCAGGGTATTTTTCAAACAGCGGCAGAAATTACTGCTGCTCCCACACAGTTTGGAGAAGTGCTTGCTCCTGGTGATGTAAAATATAAAGATATCAGCGGGCCTGAAAATAAGCCTGATGGTAAAGTTGATGAAAACGACCGAACGTTTTTGGGCAGCGGTATTCCAAAATTCAATTATGGATTAAGTCTTTCTGCTGCATATAAGAATTTTGATTTTTCTGTTTTTGCCTCCGGCAGTGCAAAATTTTTGATCAACAGCAGGATGTACAGGGATTTGCATCATTCAGCCGGGGCACTTAATTACAGTGTTGATATGCTCAACAGGTGGACCCCATCCAATACCAATACCGATATCCCCAGGTTAAATGATAATAATGGTATTAATAATAATGTGGATTCTGACCGTCCAGGTTGGTTGCAGAATGGAACTTATTTAAGGATCAATACCGTTTCTGTTGGATATACTTTTCCTGAAAATACCATCAAAGGGTTAACGAAATCAAGAATATATTTTACAGTACAAAACCTGTATTCTTTCCAGAAATACCAGGGCTACAATCCTGATTTTACATCCGGAACTTTGAATCCCGGTTTCGATTTTGGGTCTTATCCAAAACCAAGAACTGTAATGCTGGGTGTACAATTAACCTTCTGATAATTTAAAATATTAAAATAGAAAATCATGAAAAAAATAATATTCCTTTTTGTCGGCCTCAGCTTCATTGCAGGTGGGTGCGATAAAAAATTAGACCTGGTTAATCCCAATAAATTAACCACTGCTGATTACTGGAAAACAAGAGAGCAGGCTTATGGTGGCTGTACAGCCATTTACAATGCACTGATTGTTGATGGATCTTATATGCGTTCATTCCCCGGGCTTACCGACAGCCGTGGTGATGACTTTACCGGAGACAGCCCCTGGCTTGACCTGGATTTAACAGGACAGTTCATTATTCCTACCACATCAGGTCCGGTTTTCTGGATATGGAGAGAATTTTATTTGGTGATAAACAGGGCTAACCAGGTAATAGCTTATGTAGGGCAATATGATGAATCAGTATTACCAGCAGCTGAGAAAAAAAGAATTTTAGGACAGGCTTATTTCCTTCGTGGATTGGCTTATTATAATCTGGCCACTACTTTTAAAGTGGTACCGGTTATTACAGCACCAGTGGTAAATAAAGATGATTATGCTGCACCAACTGCTACAGAAGAAGTATTGTGGAACCAGATATTTTCTGACCTGGCACAGGCAGAAAGTGACCTGCCTAAATCTTATGATGAT
>JANMJU010000161.1:0-2350 GCA_031371545.1 Chitinophagaceae bacterium | reverse complement strand
CAGCCGTATATTTATCAATTCACTTCTGTTTTTTATTCTCAATCCCTTTTATACTATCCACACTCGGTAAATCCTCTGGCATAGTTCCTCCTAACTCTTCTATTGTCTGCCTCACTTTTCTTCCTACTTCAAAATGCGTTTTGTTAGCATTGTTCTTTCCTTTCACTTTATCTCTTTTCAATTTCTCCTCAGTTTGTGTGGCACGGAAAAGATTGGCAGCTAATTCTGTACTGCCCATGTGGTCTAAAATACCTTCACTTTTTTTCAACCCTTTCTTTTTATGTATCCCCTTTGCATCAAGCCCATTGTACAAACCCATATAACCATGATTTTGAAAAATGGCATATTCATGCGGTTGTATTACGCCTGCTGCCCTGGCGGCATCGGCTAACTGTTTGTTGTGCTCCGCCATCTCTTTTCTTAAATACAACCGCTTCTCTTCCTCACTGCCTAATTTTTCAAAGGCATCTTCCAGCAGTTCCTGCTTACGGGTTTGCACAGCAAAATAGGTTTGCCCCAATGCCACTGTTTCTTTAGAAGGGTCAGCGTTCTGAATGATTAAATAACAGGCATACCGGGACAAGTGCAAGTCGCCAATATCCCTTTGTGCCGTCTTTGGTAATGCTATCATTTTCTCCACACGGGGAAAATGATCCGACACAGACTGGCCGCTATTTTCACAGGCCTCTTTAGCTTTAGCGATAACATTTAAAAACTTATCCCATTTGATGTATTCCAGCGCCACAAAAAGTTCCCTTGCACTCCAGTATTCCTGGCCAATCTCATTGGTCTTTTTTATCTCTTCAAAAACCACTTTGCCTGTTTCCATATTAGCTAATTTTATTAGGACAAACGTACTAAATATTTTGACATTTAATAAAAACTTTTCTGGGTGGGTTGCATGATAATTTAATACAACTAGTTACAAATCGTAACCAGTTCATAAATTGAAAAAGAAACCGTTACAATTTGTAACGCTTTACAGATAAACAAAGTTTTTCTTCAATATTTCAACCGTCGCCATTTTGTCGACACTTGATTACAGATATTTGCATAAACTTGTCATTTGCACATCCACCTCTCAATAGCAAAAAATATTTCAGCCTGTGCAAACAGCTGGGATAATTTTTTACCCGAAAGGCATCATTTAAAAAGCCGCCACCTGCTGGCATTTGAGCAATCCGCCATTGCCGATATTCAAAATAATTATGTACAGGTTTTTTTAAACAATCAATTTATTGGCCTGCTGTACCTGCAGCAATTTAGTTTTCAGCATAAACATTTGAATTTTAAAAACGATCACTCGGGGTGGGCCAGGCTGATAAAAATGGTATTGCCGGCACGGCTGCCCCTGTTGGTATGTGGGCATTTGTTCAGAATCAACTATCCCGGCTTTTATTTTAAAAATCCATCTCATCAATCACTGCTTTTTGATGCCATTGATTTATTCATCCGTGAAAATAAAAAAGACAAACCTTGCGGCATCATGATCAAAGATTGCAATGATGATTTTATTGAGCAACGCTGCCGCTTGTCGGGCTACCAGTTTTTTAATGGGGATGTTACCATGGAGATTGGCAGAAGAGCACACTGGCTTTTGTTTGATGATTATTTAAAAGACCTGAAGAAAGATTATTTAAAGAGAGCCAAAAAAATTCTGCACTCATTTGAACCCATCGAAAAAAGAGAACTGGCCGCTGCTGATATTTTGCAACAATCTGCGGCAATAGAAAACCTGTACTGGAATGTGGTAAACAAACAAACCATCAAG
Source organism: Chitinophagaceae bacterium (assembly GCA_031371545.1). Lineage (GTDB taxonomy): Bacteria > Bacteroidota > Bacteroidia > Chitinophagales > Chitinophagaceae > Ferruginibacter. The sequence continues at coordinate 579 of JANMJU010000161.1, read as the reverse complement.
TTGGGCACGGTAAATGCAAGTTATTTTTATGAATTGAAAAACGACCTGCAACAGAATTTTGAGTTTCATGCTTTGTATGAAAATGAAATTATGGTAGGCTTCTACACATTTGTTTTTTATGAAAATGAAATGGAGACCCACTACATCGGCCTGGATTATGAGGCCAATAAAAAGTATAAACTTTATTTCAATATTTTATTTTTAGGGATTAAAAAAATGATTGAACGCCGGGATAACAAACTGGAACTGGGCAGAACGGCAAGAGAAGCAAAAGCAAACCTGGGAGCTTTGCCCAAACAGATTTTCAATTATATAAAAATCAGCAACCCGTTAGCAAGGCTTACTTTAAATTATTTTTTAAAAAAATTCAACAAAGCAGAAGACCAATCATTCGTTAGCCGCAATCCTTTAAAATGAAAAAACATCAGCAAAAAATATTAACGGGGCTTTTCATTTTACTGGCCGCCGCCTGGTTGGGAAGATCACATATCCGCCAGTTATTTCCACCCGCCATGAAGTTTGCAGCTGCAGCGTTAACGGGCATTGACAACAACCAAAAAATAACCATCAATGACTTTA
>JANMJU010000156.1:0-19618 GCA_031371545.1 Chitinophagaceae bacterium | reverse complement strand
AATATCAGTGATCACTTTATATTCTTCATACATTTTATTACCGCAGTTTTCGCAATACCACAAAAAACCATCTTCTTCTTTCTCTCTAACTTTTTCAATTACCAGTCCTACCGTGTTAGGCCCACGCTGTGGTGAGTGCGGTGTTTTGGGCGGCAATAAAAAAAGATCACCTTCATTGATGGGAATATCTTTGTGTACGCCATCATCAATTATTTTCAACACAATATTTCCTTCCACCTGGTAATACAATTCTTCACTTTCGTTGTAATGATAATCTTTACGGGCATTGGGGCCACCCACCACCATTACAATAAAATTTTCTGCGTCTTTGTAGATGCATTGATTGCCTACCGGCGGTTTTAAAAGATCCCGATGTTCATCAATCCATTTTTTTAAGTTGAAAGGTGCAGTTACTGGCATGGCTATTTGTTTAAAATAATTTGGTAATAGAACGTTGATGCTAGAATAAAGTAAACCGGAAATTACAACATTTTGACTAAGTTTGAATGTGGATTAGTATGATTGATATGATAAGCTATAATTAAAATCACATCAATCATAAAATCATAAAAATCTGCGATAAAAATTGCCATCAATGAATTTATCACTTCAGGGGAAAACAGCAGTTGTTTGCGGCAGTACACAAGGCATCGGTTTAGCTTCGGCAATAGAGTTATCAAAGCTGGGTGCCACCTGTGTGTTGATGGCAAGAAATGAAACTGCATTAAAAACTTCATTGCTGCTGCTTGATATTTCCTTCAATCAGCAGCACAGTTATTTAGCAGCCGATTTTGATAAGCCAGAAACAGTAAAGCAAACCATTGTAAATTTTGTATCACAACACCCGGTACATATTTTAATCAATAACTCTGGCGGGCCTGCAGGCGGGCCTATTGCCACGGCAGCAGAAGAAGATTTTATCAATACATTCAACCGGCATCTTATCTGCAATCATATTCTTACCAAAGCACTAATAGGGTCAATGAAAGCAGCAGGATATGGACGGATCATCAATATTATTTCAACATCAGTAAAAATTCCATTACCAAATTTAGGTGTCTCCAATACCATTCGTGGAGCGGTAGCAAGCTGGAGCAAAACAATGGCAAATGAGCTGGGGCAATTTGGCATCACAGTAAACAATGTATTGCCCGGTGCCACCAACACAAAAAGATTACAATCAATTATAGAAACCAATGCTGCCAAACAAAACAAAAGCATTGCCTCCATTGAGGAAGAAATGAAAAAAGAAATTCCGGCAAAGCGTTTTGCAGAAGCGGCTGAAGTGGCGAATGCAGTGGCTTTCCTTGCATCGCCTGCGGCTGCTTACATCAATGGAGTAAGTATTGCTGTGGATGGCGGAAGAACAGGCTCTATTTAGTTGAAAGTTGAGTGTTGAGAGTGTTTTTTCAGTAAGATTACATTTTTCAACTCTCACCTCTCAACTTTCAACTCCCAACTATTTTTATGAAACTTGACATACCATATCACCTCGAAAATTTCATCGGCGGAAATTTCATTGGTCCCTTAAGTGGTGAATTTTTAGATGGCATCAATCCTGCCACAGCAGAAATTTATTACCAGGTTCCCAACAGCAATAAAAAAGATATTTCTGTTGCAGTGAGTGCTGCACAAAAAGTTTTTGCTGAATGGAGCAATACTGCTGTAGAAAAAAGATTTTCTATTTTAAATAAGATTGCTGACCTGATAGATGAACATTCAGGTGAATTAGCACTTGCCGAAACCAACGACAATGGCAAGCCGCTTTGGCTGAGCAAAGCAGTAGATATAAAAAGAGCATCGGATAATTTCAGATTTTTTGCAACAGGTATTATGCACTTTGCAAGCGAAAGCCATTTTACCAATGATAAAAATGCAGTGAACTATACATTGCGGCAACCTATTGGTGTTGTTGGCTGCATCTCTCCATGGAATTTGCCGCTGTATTTATTTACCTGGAAGATAGCGCCAGCCTTAGCTGCAGGCAACTGTGTAATTGCAAAGCCAAGTGAAGTAACAGCTGTTACGGCTTTTTTATTGGGCAAAATTTGTAAAATTGCCGGCTTGCCTGATGGTGTTTTAAATATTGTTCATGGCGATGGCCCTAACTGCGGCGAAGCCATCATTAAGCATCCTGACATTAAAGCCATTTCCTTTACAGGAAGCACAAGAGCAGGCGAACGCATTGCATCTATTGCTGCACCAATGTTTAAAAAATTATCGTTGGAACTGGGTGGTAAAAATCCAACCATCATTTTTGCTGACTGCGACTGGACAAAATTGTTCGAGGAAATTATCCGTTCTTCTTTTGGCAACCAGGGGCAAATTTGTTTATGCGGCAGCAGAATACTGGTGGAGAAAAAAGCATACGGAGAATTTAAAAAGCATTTTGTTGACATCACAAAAAAACAATTGGTTGGCGACCCATTAAATGAAAACTCAAAGCAGGGTGCTATCGTAAGTAAAGTACATTTTGAAAAAATTATGAACTGCATCCAAATTGCCAAAGAAGAAGGCGGTACCATTTTATGCGGCGGCAATGCAGTAAAACTTGAAGGCCGCTGTGCCAATGGATATTTTATTGAACCGACAATTATTGAAGGCTTAAATCAAAACTGCAAAACCAATCAGGAAGAAATTTTTGGGCCGGTAGTTACGATACAGCCTTTTGAAACTAAAGAGGAAGCTTTACAACTGGCCAATGCCACAAACTACGGTTTGGCCGCATCCATCTGGACACAGGACATCAGCAAAGCAAACCGCATGGCAGCAAAAGTGCAGTCGGGAATTATTTGGGTGAACTGTTGGTTGCTGAGAGATTTGCGAACGCCTTTTGGTGGAATGAAAAATAGTGGCGTTGGAAGAGAGGGCGGTTGGGAAGCGTTGAAGTTTTTTACAGAACAAAAAAATGTTTGTATACAATTTTAAATAACCGCAAAGACGCTAAGTTTTTTTCTTGATGCCTTGGCGGTGAATAAATATGAGTAAAGAAATTATAAAAACTGATAGCGCTGCAAAACCATTAGGTGCCTATCCACATGCAAGAAAGGTGGGTAATCTTTTATTTCTATCTGGCATAGGAAGCAGAAATGCAATAGACAATTCTATTCCCGGATTAGAACTGGACAACGAAGGAAATATTATTAAATATGATATTGAAGCAGAATGCCACCAGTGCTTTGCCAACGTGAAAGCTGTGCTGGAAGCAAGCGGCAGCAGCTGGGATAAGATTGTGGATGTAACGGTTTTTTTAACCAATATGAAAAATGATTTTCCTGTTTACAATAAAATTTACGGAGAATATTTTGCAGAAGTACAGGCATGCAGAACAACTGTTGGAGTAAAAAGTTTGCCAACACCGATTGCGATTGAGTTAAAAGTGGTGGCAATTGTCTGAACGGGGATTTGGGTGGATTAAAAAAGATTAAAATGATTTTATGCAATTTGAAAATACAGCAGCATTTGCAAAAGAGCTTGATGAAAAAGATATTCTAAATGACTTTCGGAATAAATTCTATATCCCCATCATCAATGGAAAAGAGTGTATTTATTTTACTGGCAACTCACTTGGCCTGCAAACAAAATCCACACAGGATTATGTGGTGAATGAACTGGAAGACTGGGCCAACTTTGGCGTGGAAGGCCACTTCCATGCAAGAAAACCCTGGTTGCAATACCATGAAATTTTTCCGAAACAATTATCAAAAATTGTTGGCTGCCTGCCGGAAGAAGTAGTGGTGATGAACCAGCTTACTGTGAATTTACATTTGCTGATGGTGAGTTTTTACAGGCCCAGTAAGCAACGTTATAAAATCATTTGCGAAGCAAAAGCTTTTCCTTCTGATCAATATGCAATGGAATCGCAGGTGAAATATCATGGCTTCAAATATGAAGATGCTGTGATTGAAGTAAGTCCGAGAGCAGGAGAATATTCGATACGAACAGAAGATATTGTTGCTGCAATAAAACAACATGGTGAAAGTGTTGCGTTGGTTTTATTTGGTGGTGTAAATTATTATACCGGGCAATATTTCGATTTGCAATCAATTACAAAAGCAGCACATGAAGTAGGTGCTATTGCAGGATTTGATTTGGCACATGCGGCCGGCAATGTTGAATTAAAATTACATGAATGGGATGTTGACTTTGCCTGCTGGTGCAGTTATAAATATTTGAACAGTGGGCCCGGTGCTGTGGCAGGAGTTTATATTCATCAGAAACATTTTACCAATACCGGCATCCCACGCTTTTCAGGCTGGTGGGGACATACAAAGGAAAAACGTTTTAAAATGGATAAAGGTTTTGAGCCCATTCCAACGGCCGAAGGATGGCAATTGAGTAATGCTCCTATTTTATCAATGGCAGCACACAAAGCATCCATAGATATTTTTGAAGCCGCAGGTATGGAAAATTTATTGGCAAAAGGAAAATTGCTATCCAATTATTTATTATTTATTCTGGATGATATTAATACTTCTTTAAAAGAAAAGATAATAGAAATAATAACACCACGAACTGCAAAAGGCTGCCAGGTAAGTATGCTGATGCTGAAGCAGGGAAAAGAAGTATTTGAAGCATTAAAAAAACAGGGAGTAATTGCAGACTGGCGGGAACCGAATGTGATAAGGGTGGCTCCAGTTCCTTTGTATAATAAGTTTTCGGAAGTTTTTACTTTTGGGCAGATAATTAAAGGAATCGTTTCTAAATAAATTGTTTCTCGATAGTCCGTTTCTGATTTTTTATAACTTAGAGATTAAAATTGCAAGATAAGAGTTTAATCATTTGAACTGCTAACAAACGAGAAACCAGAAACGGTTTAAAAATAAAATGAAAAAAGAAATAATTATAATCGGCGCTGGCTTAGTGGGTTCATTACTTTCTATTTATTTAGCCAAACGTGGTTATAAAATAAAAGTGTATGAACGCAGGCCAGATATCAGAAGTGAGAAAATGAGTGCCGGCCGTTCCATCAATTTGGCATTAAGCGACAGAGGTATTAAAGCTTTGGAAGAAGTGGGCATTATGGAAGAAATAAAAAAAATTGCCATCCCCATGCATGGACGCTTCATGCACAATGCCAATGGATCAACAGCATATCAGGCTTATGGAAATGAAGGACAGTTCATTAATTCTGTTTCAAGAGGCGAACTTAATAAAATGCTCATGAACCTGGCGGAACAACATGGAGTGGATTTTTTTTTCAATCACCAATGCGAAAGTATTGACTGGAAAAAGAATACTGCCCAATTTAAAAATGCTACCCATCAACTATCAACTATTAACTTTCAACTTATATTCGGCAGCGATGGAGCCTATTCTGCTGCAAGGCTTACTCACATGCTGCAACACGACCGCTTTCAATTTCGGCAATATTATATTGACTTTGGTTACAAAGAATTAACGATTCCTGCCGGCACCAACGATAAATTTTTAATGGAGAAAAATGCGTTGCACATTTGGCCAAGGGGAAATTATATGTTAATTGCATTGCCAAATATTGACGGCAGTTTTACCTGCACTTTATTTTTTCCGTTTGAAGGTGAAGTATCCTTTACATCTCTTGATACCAAAGAAAAGGTAAGCTCATTTTTTCAAAAAACATTTGCCGATACCATTCCCTTAATGCCAACATTAGAAGATGACTTTTTTAATAACCCAACATCTTCTTTAGTTACTGTAAAATGTTTTCCGTGGGTAAGAGAAGATAAGTTTGCGTTGATTGGTGATGCAGCACATGCCATTGTTCCTTTCTTTGGGCAGGGAATGAACTGCGGATTTGAAGATTGCCGTATTTTAAATTCTTTGATTGACAAACATGCAGAAAATTGGGAATCAATTTTAGCAGAATATCAAACCTTACGCAAGCCGGATGCAGATGCCATTGCAGAACTGGCATTGAATAATTTTGCAGAGATGAGAGATAAAGTTGCTGACCCACAATTTTTATTACAGAAAAAAATTGAAGCGGCATTCAGTAAAAAATATCCTGACAAATGGATACCGGCGTATGCACAGGTCACTTTCAGTCCCGACATCAGGTACAGCGATGCTTTAAGAAATGGATTGCGGCAGGAAAAAATTATGCAGGAAATAATGAACACTCCCGGTATTGAGCAGAATTGGGATTCTGTTTCTATTGAAAAACTAATTTTGGAAAAACTACTGGCGTAATTATTTAAAAAAACCAAAGCAAAAAGATTTTATATAAAATATCAAATAATTGCAGTAAAATATTCAACTGAATTGCTGAACGCTGATTTATTTACTTTTGCTGCATGACAAGAAAAGAATTAACCGAACAAATACGTCTAAAAAAATCTTATCTCTGTGTTGGTTTGGATACCGACCTTTCCAAAATACCTGCTCACCTGCAAAGCCATCCGGATGCAGTATTTGAATTTAATAAAGCCATCATTGATACCACCAAAGACTTGTGTGTAGCGTACAAAATAAACACTGCCTTTTACGAAGCAATGGGGCTAAAAGGATGGGAAGCAATGGAGAAAACAGTACGCTATATCCCCAACGAACATTTTACCATAGCCGATGCCAAACGTGGCGATATTGGGAATACTTCTACTCAATATGCCAAAGCTTTTTTTGATACACTCCCCTTTGATTCTGTCACCGTTGCACCTTACATGGGTGTAGACAGTGTGAAGCCTTTTTTACAATTTGAAAATAAATGGGCCATTGTTTTGGGATTGACTAGTAACGAAGGCAGCAAAGATTTTGAGCAGCTTTTATTTTCCGAACCAAATAAAAATGACAGTGCTGAATTGTTGTACCAAACAGTTTTAAAAAAAGTAAGTCAGTGGGGCACTCCTGATAATTTAATGTTTGTAGTTGGTGCTACCAAAGCGGAAGAATTAGGAATTATCAGAAAAATTATTCCTGACCATTTTTTATTGGTGCCGGGTGTTGGCTTTCAGGGCGGAAGTTTAGCAGAGGTAAGCAAACATGGGTTGAATAAGGATTGTGGCCTGCTGGTAAATGCAAGCCGTGCCATTATTTATGCCGGTGAAAAAGAAAATTTTGCTGAAGAAGCCAGGGGCATTGCACAACAGTACCAGGCTGAAATGGCTGTTTATTTATCATAGTGTTAAGATTGCTTTGATTATTTTGCTGATATAAACAATTAGCAAAATGAAAAAACTACTCATTTTATCAACCCTTTTTCTTTTTTCAATTTCTTCATTTGCCCAAACAAATGCAACCGCTGCCAGCAAAATTTTAGCCGCTGCTTACAAAGAAGCAGCAGAACAGCAGAAAAATATACTCGTTATTTTTCATGCAAGCTGGTGTGGGTGGTGCCACAAAATGGATGCCTCCATTAACAGTGCCGAATGCAAAAAATTATTTACCAATAATTATATCATCACTCATTTAGCAGTGCATGAATCGGAAAATAAAAAGCTACTTGAAAATGAAGGGGCTGATGCATTACTGAAACAATACAAAGCTTTTTATTCCGGGATTCCATTTTGGGTAGTACTGGATAAAGATGGAAATTTATTGTATGACAGTTTTATAAAAAATACAGATGGTACTTCTTTCAATATCGGTTGTCCGGCCAGTGAAAAAGAAGTAACTGGTTTTATAAAAATATTAAAGGCTACTTCTGATTTAAAAGAAAAAGAACTTGATGTTATCAATAAAATCTTCAGACAAAACGAGAATCATTAATATAAAAAACGGGCTGCAAAAAATGCAGCCCGTTTTAAAGATTATATTATTTCTCAGCTTATTGCTTTATCACCTTCGCATTCAATACTTCGCCATTGGCTGTAACTACTTTTACCAAGTACATTCCTTTTGCAAGTTTAGAAATATTCATTTGTGAATTTACCTGTGCAGTGCGTTGGGCAGCTACCTGCCTGCCATTAACATCATACACTTTAATTTCTGATACACCATCAAAGCCTGTAAGATTGATGTTCAATTTGTCCTGCACCGGATTTGGATATACACTCAGTACTTTTTTGCTGCTGTACACCGGTATGTTATCACCAGGCCTGGTTGCAGTTCCCAATGCTACTTTTAATGTATAACATGAAGTAGCGCTGTTGGCCCCATTATATCCATAGGCCTGTGCATAGTAAACGCCTGCGGCTGCAGTATAACTGATCGTTTCACTTGTTGTACTTCCGTTTTGAGAAATACCAACCTGCGTGCCGGCACTGTTCAACAATTTCAAATCATAATCACCAGGCAGTGTAGTCAGCGTAAGTGTAATAGTGCCACCTGTTGTAATGGTAAATTTGTAGTTATCGATATCAGCACTTGGGCTAATCAAGCCTGTTATGTTGGTATTAAATGGGATAACCGCAGCTCCGGCAGTAGTACCGTTGGTACTGTTATCATAAGCGCTGATACAGCTTGTTACTACCGAAGCAGTTGCTTTAATAGTATAACAGGTTGCACTGTTAGCACCGCTGTAGCCAATTACTTTAATATAATAAGTACCTGCTGCCTGGCTTGTTAAAGAAACTGTTTCTGTTGCCGTAGTACCTGCACTTGAACCAATTTGTGTACCTGCACTGTTATAAATGGTCAAATCATAATCCACACCTGATGGGCCAACTAAATTGTAAACAATATTATTGGTGCCTGTAGTTGTAATGCTGAAATAATCAACATCAGTAGCAGTGGTAATAGCAGCTGAGTTGGTTACACCAGAACTGATGGCAGCAGCAGCGGCCTGTGTTTCGTTTGGCTCAAATGCGGTAGCACAGGTAGATGCAGCAGTAGTTGTAAATTGTGCAGCAGCAGCTGTGCTTGAGCCTGATGAACAGTTGGTAGTTACTCTCCAATCGTACAAAGAAGATGCCGTCAAACCTGTTAAGCTTGCAGAAACAGCTGTTTGTGCAGTAGAGAAACTTGTCCATGTACCAGATGTATTCAATTTATAATCTACTGCATAACTAACGGCACCGCTTGCAGCAGTCCAGCTAACTGAGGCCGTAGTTGAACCTGGTGTTGATGTTAATCCTGTTGGTGCATTACATGCAGCAGGTGCTGTAGTTGTAAACTGTGCGGCAGTAGTTGATGTTGTACCGGAAGGACAAGTTGCACTTACTCTCCAGTCATACAAAGAAGATACTGTCAAACCTGTTAAGCTTGCAGATGTTCCTGTTTGTGCAGTAGAGAAACTTGTCCAGGTAGAGGATGAATTTAATTTATAATCTACTGCATAGCTTGTAGCAGCAGTAACTGCAGTCCAGCTAACAGTAGCGGTTGTAGAACTTGGTGTTGATGACAAGCCTGTTGGTGCAACACACACTGTTTGTGTAGTGAACTGTGCAGCAGCAGCAGCGCCAACTCCAGAACCACAGGTAGCTGTAACTCTCCAGTCATGCAAACTTCCGGAAGCAAGGCCTGTAAAACTTGCAGCCGTTGTTGTTTGTGCTGTTGAAAAACTTGTCCAGGTAGATGATGAATTTAATTTATAATCTACTGCATAGCTTATAGCGCCGCTTACAGCAGTCCAGCTAACATTTGCGCTGGTTGTTGTAACACCAGAAGAAGCTAAACCAGTTGCAGTACCACAGGCAGAACCGGCAGTGATAGTGAAGTTAGTGTTGGAAATATCAAAGAAGATATTGCCTACAGCTTCTACTTTAATTCTAGCAGTGGTTGTTGGCGTATTTGGAATTACCAATGTTTCTGTTCCATCATTAGGTGTGCTTGCTATCAATACTGTTGGGAATGTTTGCCCACCGTCTGTTGATAAAGATATTTTTACATTGGCACAGCTTACAGGTGTTGCAGTTGTGCTTGCAACAGCCCATGTAATAGCCTGTGATGAATTACCAGCCCATGAAACGGCTGTGTTTGGTGAGCTTACTGCAAATGGACCAGAGGCCGCACTAACGGTAATCACCATATCAGTAAACTGTGTTTGCCCAACACTTACAGGAGCAGTAGAGCTGTAAGGAGCATTATCTCTTACAGTCAACCTGAAATTCAATGTTCTTGCAACTGAGCTTAATGCTTCTGTATTGGTGCCAGCATCGCCGCCTGTTAAAGGACCACTGATAAGTGCGCCGGCAAGAATAGTTGCCAGTTTTGGAAAATACCTTGTTGGAGATACAGTAGGGCTGAATGATATCCAGTTAGGACCGGATGCTTTAGTGGCACTTGCCACACTGCTTGCTCCTGTTTGTGAGGATGAGGCATTATCATTTTGCTCCCAGCAATAAGTCAATACATCGCCGGCATTGGCATCAGTAGCTGAACCTGTGAGTGCAAAAGGAGTACTCTTTGGAATAGTATAATTGCTGACAGCTGCCACAACCGGAGTTGCATTGGTTATAACTGTAGTTACCGGGCAAGTTTTAGTTGCCAGGTTAGCCTGAATTTGAGCAATTGTAGCCTCATGATAAATATCAATAGAATGATTTGCCACATCCTGGCTGGTGATACCAGCATAACCCATAATCGTGATACCGGAACCTATTTCTTTATTTACACCAGTGCCTTCATTGCTCATTGAAAAAGTATGATTGCCTCCTAATTGATGCCCTACCTCATGCACAACATAATCAATATCAAAATTGTCGCCTTGTGGAATCGCATCTGCAGGAGAAGTGAATCCACTTCCTTTTGATCCGTTGGTACAAACACAACCGATACAACCAGCATTACCGCCACCACCGGAAGCACCGAACAAGTGACCGATGTCGTAGTTGGCTTCGCCGATAACAGAAGTTAAGGTTGATTGCAACTGGGCATTCCATGTTCCACCTGCTCCTGTAGCTGCGGCATCATACGGATCTGTTGCTGGGTTATAATAAATAACATTGGTTGAAGCCGCAACGAGATTTAAGTGTAATGCCAAATCTTTTTCATACACACCATTGCAACGTGTAAGTGTTGCATTGATACCGGCTAATACCAAAGCTACCTGTGAAGCGCTTGTGGCACCAAAGTAATTTGAATATTCAGCAGTAACTGATTGAGCCAAACGCATCGTTTTTAAATCTCCGCCAGATCTTGCAGTGCTGGCTGTATTAATAACGTCTCCATTTATTTCAGAAGCTAATCTTTGATCTTGTGTGGTACAGCTCCAAGGCAGGCGCCCAGGTGTTCTTTGAGATTTGAACACTGCATAAACATTATGATCCTGTGAATATGGTTCAATGAATTCACTTTCTTTATCAGTCCTGAAAACCATTGCCTGTACACCCTGAGGAGAAAAACTCAGTTTTAGTGTTGCATATTTATCCGTAATTCCTTTACCCGAAAAAGACCTGATCTCTGGAAAACGTGCCTGCAGGGAAGGTTCAAAATTGGACGCTTCAAACACTTCAAATTGTTCAATTTGCCCGTCAGTATTTGGCAGGGAAATAACTGCTGAATGCTTTGAAGCATTGCCAACAACAGTATACAATTCCTGCTTTAATGGATCTATATTTACGTTAAATAATTTGAATGCTGCAGGAAACGAAACCCTTGATACAGCCTTGTCAGTAGTGATGCTACCGGCATCTGTGTGTGAAGACCAAAAATTTCTTTCTTGTGCCATCACGGTATTCAAAAATGTGAATGACATGAAAATCAGTAACAGTTTTCTCATAAACAATTGGTTTTAAAATTTTTTGAAACAATGAATATAGAGAGATTTTTTTATACGAAGGCAAAGAGTGGAAAACTATTTTAGCCCCGTTAACAAACGGTTTACATGTATAATACCAAGTAATTTTACCTTTTATAAAATATTACCCACTTGAAAGGTGCCATTCAATTGCTAACTTGCCATCATGCTAAAACCAGCTTTCAGCTTACTTAAAAAAGATGTACTGCTTGAACTAAGGCAGCAACATACCTTCTACGGCATACTATTGTATATAGCCTCCACCATTTTCGTTTTGTATTTATCAGTTGACCAGCTGGAAGCAAACGTATGGAACGGTTTGTTTTGGGTGATACAGTTATTTGTGTGTGTAAATGCCGTAGCCAAAAGTTTTTTACAGGAAAGCAAAGGGCGTATGCTGTACTACTACTCTATTGTATCGCCAACACAATTTATCATAGCAAAACTCCTTTACAATATTGTCATCATGCTGTTGATGAGCGGCATCAGCCTGTTCCTGTTTTTTGTTTTTTTAAACAACCCAGTAAATAAGTCGGGACAATTTTTGGGGATAGTATTGCTGGGTGGTGCAAGCATTAGTTTGGTATTTACTTTAATGAGTGCCATTGCTGCCAAAGCCCAGCAAAATGCAGCACTGGTAGCCATTCTCGGCTTTCCCGTAATACTCCCTTTGCTGTTATTATTAATGCGGCTTAGCAAAGCAGCTTTTAATGAAATATTCAGGGAAGGTGCATTGCTGCAGATAGCTGGATTAATCGTTGGGCTGGACGCATTGATCATTGCAATGGCGGTGGTCTTGTTTCCTTATTTGTGGAAAGAATAATCCCAAAACGACTTGAAATAATTTTATTGTTTCTTATGCTTTACCCTACCTTTGCCGCACTCTTTTAAAAAGCATGTTGTTGTGAATAAAAGCTGGTGGAAAATAGTATCTTTTTGCTTGTTGGTTTACACCATTATAGGTGGTTTCTTGCTGGATGTGCCCCACCTTTTTATTCTGAACGAAACCATCCGCAACCTTTACTTTCATGTAGCCATGTGGTTTGGGATGATGATCCTTTTTACGGTAAGTTTTGTGTACAGCATCAGGCACCTCCGCAACTTTAATTACCGCTACGATATTTATGCTCATCATTTTGCAGCTGTTGGCAGTTTGTTTGGCATATTGGGCTACAGCACAGGCATCATTTGGGTTTCCGTTACCTGGGTAACCGACCAGGGCCAGTCGATGGGCAGCATATTGAGGGAGCCGAAATTAATTGGTGCTGCCATTGCCTTATTAATTTATGGTGCCTACTTTGTTTTGAGAGGATCATTTACAGATATTGATAAAAGAGCAAGGGTCAGTGCTGTGTATAATATTTTTGCTTTTGTGATGCTGTTTCCCAGCATCTGGATCATTCCAAGATTGGTGGGCAGCCTGCACCCGGGTGCACCGGGCAGCGACAGTGGTAACCCAGCTTTAAATTTTAAAGATATTGACAGCAGATTAAGAATGGTTTTTTATCCTGCAGTAATTGGATGGACTTTGCTGGGAGTATGGATTGCCACACTAAAAATAAGACTACAACTATTAAAAGATAAAACCCTGCTGCATCAGGAGCCGGTAAAAAAATAAGCGCCATGAAATACCTGAAAAAAATATTCTTATTACTGTTTGCAGCTTGCAGTGCTGTGGTTGTTTTTGCACAAGACGGCAAACAGGTAGAGATGGCAGATACCATGCGGAGCAACGGAAAAATCTATATTGTGGTGGCAGTATGCCTTACCATTTTAATTGGTTTGTTTTTGTATGTTTTTATGGTTGACAGAAAAGTAGCAGCTTTTGAAAAATCATTAAAGGATTAATTAAATTGTGCGGATAAAAGATCAATAATGGTCTACAGCACAAGAGTGCGACGCAACTATGCCGACTTGAAAAACCAAAGCCCGAAACAAAATAAAAAATTACGCTGGATTCCATAGCAGCTTGCCAGTTGCTATCTTCATAAATACGATTGCTTAATTAAAAAAACATTTTTAAAACAACTTTATGTCAGCACAACAGCCGTATAGTTTTTTCCAAAGCGTGGAGAAAAGTTTTGACAAAGCCGCCAAATTTACAAAATGGGATTTGGGTATCCTTGAACAAATTAAAGCCTGTAACAGTGTGTACCAGATGCGTTTCCCCATTAAGCGGGACAATGGCACCATTGAAGTAATAGAAGCCTACCGGGTGCAGCACAGCCAGCACAAAACGCCTTGTAAAGGAGGTATCCGTTTCAGTGACGAAGTAAACCAGGATGAAGTGATGGCACTTGCCTCATTGATGACTTACAAATGTGCTATTGTAAATGTGCCGTTTGGTGGCGGTAAAGGTGGTATCAAAATAAATCCACACAACTACAGTATATATGAGCTGGAAAAGATCACCCGCCGCTATACCTCTGAACTGGTAAAGAAAAATTTTATCGGGCCTGGTATAGATGTACCTGCGCCAGACTATGGAACAGGTGAAAAAGAAATGGCCTGGATAGTAGATACCTATGCTTCATTGAAGCCGGGAGAGATTGATGCAGCAGGTTGTGTTACTGGTAAGCCAATAACCCAGGGCGGTGTACGTGGCCGTAAAGAGGCTACCGGCATGGGGGTTTTCTTTGGTATCCGGGAAGTATGTAATATGCCGAAGGTAATGGAAAACCTGGGTCTTCATACCGGCATTAAAGGAAAAACAGTGGTCGTACAGGGCTTGGGTAATGTTGGCTACCACTCCGCAAAATTTTTCCGGGAAAACGGTGCCAAAGTAATAGCAATAGCTGAACACAACGGGGCTATTTTTAATCTGGAGGGACTTAATGAAGAAGAAGTTTTTCAGCACAAACTGAAGTCCGGTAATGTGCTTGATTTTCCGGGGGCTACCAATTTTGAAAAAACTACCGATGCATTGGAATTTGAATGTGATATATTGATACCGGCCGCACTTGAAAATGTGATCAATGCAGAAAATGCGCCGAGAATAAAAGCAAGGATCATTGGCGAAGCAGCCAACGGGCCCTGCACACCGGAAGCAGATGAAATATTTATAAAAAAAGGTATTTTATGTGTGCCGGACATGTACCTCAATGCCGGTGGTGTAACGGTTAGTTATTTTGAATGGCTGAAGAACCTGAGCCATGTAAGGTATGGCCGTATGGAAAAACGCTTTACTGAAAATATGAATGCCCATATCCTCGGACAAATAGAAGAACTGAGTGGTAAACAGGTAAGTAATAAGGAACGGGAATTTATTATGCATGGTGCCGATGAACAGGACCTGGTACATAGCGGACTGGAAGAAACCATGATAAGTGCTACCAGGGAAATTATGCATGTGTGGAACAACAATCCTGCCATACCGGATATGCGTACCGCAGCTTATGTGAGTGCAATTAATAAAGTAGCTACCAGTTATGTAGAGTTGGGTATTTTTCCATAAAAAATAATTGAAACCTTAAATAAAAAATGCTCCGGAACCGGAGCATTTTTTATTTATCTAATCACTTTGCAAATTCAGAAACTCTTGAAAAAGCAATTTATTTTACCAGCAATTTTGCCAAACAGTCCCATCATACACCCTGAGCTTATTAAGGGTACCGTCGAAATAAATATCTCCCTTACCAGGATTATCCGGAGCACTGTCTCTTGGCTCAAGCCGCAATACATCCTTTACATGTAAACTTCTTTTAGGATCACAAACATTGATACCCATTTTACCATTGCCACAATCTGCCGTACCTGAATACAGGTGGCCGATCTCAGATGCATCCAATGCTCTGTTCCAGATTCCAATGTCATCAATGTAGCCATTAAAAGGATCGCCGGTACTTGCAAAATAACGAAGATGGTCATAACCAAACCTTAAGCCACCGCCAATGCAGCTGTCTATTAAACCCGGTATGGAGGCTGAATTTTCTAACACACCATTTTTATAAAGCTTAGTTGTTGTGCCATCAAAAGTTGTTACTAAATGTGTCCAACTGCCTGTATCAGTTGATGTACCTGTACCGGGGCCGAGCCATCCAACCGAAGAAACACAATTGCTATTATACTTTGCAGCAGAAAATGGTTTGCCTCCTACATCAAGTGTTAAAGCATAGGCTTCGCCTGTTGCCGACATTGAACCCTTATAAATTACCTGATTTATCTTAGTGGTATCTTTATTTTTTACCCAGGCACTCAGCGTTAATTTTCTGCATCGCAGGGATGCTGCATCTGCCACATCGATCCTGCTGTCAGCACCATTAAATAAATAAGCTGTATTGGGATTCCCAAAACGGTCAGCAGCTAATACAGCACCCGTTACAGCACCATTATTTCCTTTTCCACTGTTGTCATTAGCATTGCCATTGAATGGCCACCAACCCACCAACCCATTTGCAGGAACATAATCCGGGGTATTGATTTGAGCAAAAATATTTAAGCTGGAAAATAAGAGTGCCGGCAGGATAAACTTTTTCAAATTCATTTTGTATTAATTAAAAATTGTACAATAAGAGAAGCCTGTTGTAAAGATATAAAAAAAAAGGTACTCCCATTCAGTAACAGGATAAAAAAGGAATTATCTCTTCGGATTACTTGGAGAAACTTATTGTACAATCAAACTTGTTTTCACCTGCTCCTAATTCATTGGCAGCAGCATTGCTAATTCTTACCAGCAGTCCGGAATTTTGTTTTATATCAGGCATTACATCCAGCACTTTGGCGTAGATACTTTTTCCGGTACTGGCATTTGTTATCTTAACAATGGTACCGGAGGCAGCCGTGTTGTGCAGGCAATAATATTTTCCATCCTCCCATCCACTGGTGCTTTTAAACACAGCAGCAGCACCAGTTTCATTGCCGGCATCGGAACCTTTTCTTTGCTTATCAAAATCTGTTTTAAAAAAACCACCGTTGAAATTTTTACCACTTCTTAATGCAACAGGCTTTTCAGGTGCAGGTTCTTTTACTGCCACTGGAGCTGGGTCTTTCATTGCAGGAGCTGCTACTACCTGTTCAATTTTTTCTTCTTTCTTCACAACAGTTGGTACCGATTTTTCCTTTACTGGTTTTACATCTGGTTTTTTTACTGCCGGAATTTCTTTGACGATATCTGGCTTTGTTGTTTCTTTCACCGGTTTTGCTGCAGGTACATTTTCTTTTACGGCAACGGGTACAGTATTTACCAACACAGGTTGAGTCATCCCTGATAATGGAGATAATTCTTTTTTTACTTTTAAATAACCAACAATTAATTTGGTGCCGTTACTTACTGCATCGCCTTTGATACTGTTCCATTGTTTTAATGTTTCTACAGGCAATTTATTGTAAGTGGTTGCAATGCGGTACAATCCTTCTTTTTCTTTTACGGTATGGTAAACAGGCACCAGCACTTCATCTGCTGCAGCAGAATTTTCCTGTGCAAAATTACCTGCAGTTAAAGGAATCTTTATTGCCTGGTTGAGGCTGAGTCCTTTTTCCAATTGCAAATTATTGTAAGGGGCTATTTCTTTGGGGCTGATATTGTACATGCGGCCAAGGCTGTAATAATTTTCTTTGGCAGCCACAGTATGGTTCAGGTGCCAGTTGGGTGCAGCCCCTTCAATCAACAGAGGTTTATTTTGTGCCAATGCAAAGAAAGGCACACAAAATATCAATACTAAAATACGCTTCATGTTCTTGTTTTTTTCCAGCGCAAAGATGGGAAAATTAGTTGGTTAGTGAAGCGATTACTTGTTAAGAATCCGCCAGTCCTTTGGATAATAATTGTTGACCCGGTTAGGCAAAATTTTTACCCAGCCCAATGGCAGGTGTTGGTGGCTGATCAATGCCCATCCTTTGGCAGCAGTATCAATTTTTATTTCCTGCCGCCGCAGGTATTGAAGTGCATCGGCCAGATCAACTTCTGCAACAGGAAGGCCGGGGCTGATAATGGTACTCACTGCCAGTTCATGATCAGGAATTAATTCATTGCGGATGATGGTGCCCAATTTTACACCAGCTTTTTTTATATACAAACAGGATTGCACCGCAGCCAGTTCATTTTCCAATTGTTTAGGCAGGGCTATCACTTCTTCTTTTTGTTTGATAAATAAAAAATCATCCGCATGCTGCAGGTAAGGCTTTACCACTTCAATTTCTTTGGCTGATAATTTTTCTGATTTGCTTTTGAATTTCCCCAGCTGCTGTTCATCTCCCGATTTTCTAAATGCCGCAATAAAAAAACCTTCCCCTTTTACTTTGTCAGGATAAAAACGGTAGCCATAAGCGTTGTGCTTTGCAGATTGTGTTTCCACAATACCCCATTCGGCGTCAACTTTTAACTTTAAACTTTCCACCTTCATCGTTTCCAAAAGCCAATCTGCAATCTGTTCATCTTCTTGTTCCGAATAAGAACAGGTAGAATATATTAACAAGCCGCCATCTTTTAAAGATGGTAAAATATCGGCCAGTATCCTTTGCTGGCGCTGGCTGCAGAGCTGTACATTCTGTTCACTCCATTCGCTGATGGCGGCAGGATCTTTTCTGAATAAACCACTGCCGCTGCAGGGAGCATCTACTATAATAACATCAAAAAAATCAAGTAGCCGCTGAAAATCACCGGGATCATTATTAGTAACAATCACATTGGCAGCGCCCCACTTGCTGATATTTTCTGCTAAAATATTCACCCTTGTTTTAATCACTTCATTGCTTACCAGCAAACTTTCTTTGTTGAGTAAGGATTGTATTAAAGTAGATTTTCCGCCAGGTGCTGCACAGAGATCCAGCAGTTTTAAAGGCTGCAACAAATCAACAGTTTGTTTCAATACTTCTTCCAAAAACATGCTGCTGGCTTCCTGTACATAATAAGCGCCAGCATGAAAAACCGGGTCGAGTGTAAAGGATGGCCGTTTGTTTAAATAAAACCCGTTGGAGCACCAGGGTACTTTCTCTAATTGCGTACTGAAAATTGAAAATTGTTTATTGAATATTTTACCGGGGTTCAATCTTACAGAAGTTACCTGTTCGCCGGAATGATGCACCTGCACAAAAGCGTCTTCAGTAAAGCTTTTTATATTTTGCAAAGATTGTATGAGTTCTGTTGGTAACATTGCTGCTTTTAAATATTGAAAAACATTGCAAATATCTGTTTCAATTATTAAACTATTGCACCTGTAAAAATTACTGCTTGCATTGTTGCCATATAAATTTTACATTTAAGTTGATTTTCAGTTACCCTTCTCTTTTTCCTAAATTCATTTATTAATAAATTAAATCTTTTCAAAAATGAAGCAACACAAATTTTTCGCAACTGCAATGATCGCCGCAGGTATGTCATTATTTCTTTACTCCTGCAATGGTTCCGGCGAGGCAGAAAAAAATGCCGAAGTAAAAGCCGACACTACCGCCGCCAAAACTGCTGAAACTCCACCACCGGCAGCTAAGCTGAATAATTTTTTAACTGCCAAATTTAAAGTATCCAGTTATACCAAATGGAGAGCTGAGTATGATGGAAATGATTCTGCAAGGCTTGCCAGTGGACTAAGCAACTATCTTATCGGCCGTGGCATTGACGGTGATTCCAACACAATACTGGTGGCTATGATAATGGCTGATGCAGGTAAAGCAAAAGCAATGACCGCCTCACCTACATTAAAAGACCGGCTGCAAAAAGCAGGTGTGCTGGGTGCCCCGGCATTTCATTTTGTAGAAAGTGTTTGGGCGGACAGTTCCACCAATGCTTCTACTGTACGCATGATAGTAATGCACAAAGTAAAAGACTGGGACGCATGGAAAAAAGAATTTGACAGCCACAAGCAGACCAGGATGGATGCCGGGCTTATTGACAGAGTGGTAGGCCACGAAGTTGGCGATAACCATACAGTAACAGCAGCTTTCGCCGTAACGGATATGGCAAAAGCAAAAGCATTTGTTGTGTCAAAAGATTTGAAAGATAAAATGGCTGCTGCCGGAGTGGAAGGCCCGCCGACAATGTTCTTTTATAATGTAGTGAAAAGGTATTGATGAAAAAAAAGGCTGCAG
>JANMJU010000095.1:0-7254 GCA_031371545.1 Chitinophagaceae bacterium | reverse complement strand
GTGACAAAAGAAAAAAATGTCATCAGTATTGCAGATGAAGTGATGACTGGTTTTGGAAGAACAGGAAAAAATTTCTCTGTTAATTATTTAAAAAATCAGCCGGATATAATTTGTTTATCCAAAGGTATCACTGGAGGTTTTATGCCATTGGGGGTTACGGTTTGTACACAAAAAATATTTGATGCGTTTTATGCTGATGATAAAAACAAAACTTTTTTTCATGGACATTCTTACACCGCCAATCCTCTGGCCTGTGCTGCGGCCAATGCAAGTATGGAATTATTAGTTGGTGAAAAATGCCAGCAACAAATTCAATTCATCTGTGAAAGGCATCAGCATTTTGCGGCATCCATTCAAAACAATAAACTGGTAAAAGAAGTACGCCAACAGGGAACCATACTGGGCATTGAAATTAAAACTGGTGAAGCCACTTCTTACTTCAATTCTATTCAACAATTATT
Source organism: Chitinophagaceae bacterium (assembly GCA_031371545.1). Lineage (GTDB taxonomy): Bacteria > Bacteroidota > Bacteroidia > Chitinophagales > Chitinophagaceae > Ferruginibacter. Next base: position 6,793 of record JANMJU010000095.1, on the reverse strand, counting down.
GTATGATTTTTATTTGAGCCAAAATATATTTCTCCGGCCATTGGGCAATGTTGTTTACATCATGCCGCCCTACTGCATTACAAAGGAAGAGTTAGATAAAGTTTATGCTGCTATAAAAGATTCATTCATTTATTTGGAGCAGGAGAAAAAGTGAAATAAGGGCTTAGTTTTCTGCAACAGCTTTTGATTTATTAAAATAGGGCAACAGTGCCAGGCAAATGAAACCCACCACCAATACAATTAAAGATTGCGCAATCCACTGGAGTGTACCATTTGCATAAGCAATACCTTCTTCTATATTGTACAACATCATTACCTCTTTTATTAGATGTGGGTAACTGCCAATACCTCCGGGAGTAATGATCATGCCAATGCTGGCAAAAGCAAGGATTGGAAAAGTGGATGCTAGCGGTAAATTTTCTGTTCCTGCTGTGGCATAAAAACCAAGATAAGTACCACCAAGATAACAGCACCAGATAAAAATACTGTGAAAAATAAAAGCTCCTTTATTTTGTAAATTTTTAATGCTGGCAATGCCTGTTTTTACACCATCAAATAATTTTTTAATTCTTGTCACCAGCACTTTTTGGCTGTATATTTTAAAGATAAATTTTAGGATGCTGTAAATGATTATAAGAATTACTGCCAACACCAAAAGTTTTATTGCTACTGTCTTTGCACCTCCCTGTAAAAAATATTTAGTGATTGTTTCTTTTGCATATTTACCAATAAGCCCAGCCTGTGTAATTAAAGCAATGATAAAAACAATGCCCAGGCAAATTACATCTACCACTCTTTCAACTAAAATTGTTCCCACCAATTTATCTGGCGGCACTTTTTCGTACTTGCCCAGGATGGTGCATTTTAAAACTTCACCCAGCCGGGGAATAGCCAGGTTAGTAAGATAGCCAATCATGACAGCAAAAAAAGTATTGGCAAAACGGGGATTGTAGCCCATTGGCTTCATCAGTATTTTCCAGCGGATGGCCCTGCTGATATGACTGGCAGTGATGATGAAAAACACAGGAATAAATAAAAAATAGTTGGCAGATTTTAATGCCTGTTTACAATCTTCCCAGTTTTTTTCATCCATTTTATGAATGCTCCACCATACCAAAAAAATGCCTAACCCCAGGAAGAAAGAATATTTTAATGCAGTCAGTAAATTTTTTTTCATACCGGCTCTAAAATACGAAGTAAAATTATAATGATTTTAGTTTGGCATTATCTCTTTATGATTTGATCATAATAACCGAACGGGAAATTTATAAAAGCAAATTGTCGATCAACCTAACCTCACTAATAAATGCTGCTGCCAGGGCAACCAGCGGCGTTTTACCATCCCAAGTTTCCATCAATTCAAGGGTGGAAGCATCAGCAATTTCTACATAATCCACTTTAAAGCCATCTGCAGTTAAATAATTTGCAGCCCTTTCTTTTAAATCATTCAAAAAACCCGGCCGTATATTTTGCTGAATAAATTGCAGGGTTTTATAAATCATTGGAGCTTTTTTTCTGTCAGCATCGGTAAGACGCAAATTCCTGCTGCTCATCGCAAGTCCATCAGATTCTCTTAATGTAGGGCAGATGATGATCTCCATATCTGCCTGCATCAATGCCGATAATTTTTTAATCACCAAGCATTGCTGGTAATCTTTTTGCCCCAGGAATAATTTATCAGGATGTACAATGGTAAGCAGTTTTTCCACCACCCGGCATACGCCCTGGAAATGCCCCGGCCGGTAAGCACCATCCAGCACCGTTTCCAGGTAACCCAAATCATACTGCTTTTTTGTGGCCAATCCTTCAGGGTACATTTCCTTCACCGAAGGAAGAAAAAGTGTATCGCAGCCGGCTTTTTCCAGCATGTAAATATCCTGTTCGATGGTGCTGGGATATTTGTCAAAATCATTTGTATTGTTGAATTGGGTGGGGTTTACAAAGATGCTGCTCACCACTGCATCACTGTTTTTTTTTGCTTCGGCAATCAACAAAAGATGCCCCGGGTGCAGCGCTCCCATGGTGGGAATGAAACCTGTTTTTGTTCCACTAGCCTGCAAAGCTGTGAGGTAATTACTTATATCATTTATATGCTTAAAGATGAGCATGGCGGTAAACTGTTGGGTTCAAATGCAGGTGAATGCTGATTTATGTAGAAAATTATTGTACTTTCGCACACCCAAAGAAAATCCTAACGGACAAATTAACCAAAAACAAATGTCAACAAAAAAAAGAATATTGTTTATTGCCAATGAGATGTCGCCTTACGTTGAGCTTACAGATTTTGCTGATATCATCAACAAACTGGCAGTAAAATCAAACGACACCGGTATGGAAGTTAGGTGCATCATGCCACGCTTTGGAGTGATCAATGAAAGGAGGCACCGCCTGCATGAAGTGGTAAGGTTGTCGGGTATCAATGTATCTATTGCCGGAGATGATTATCCCCTGATGATAAAAGTGGCTTCGTTGCCAAATGCAAGACTGCAGGTTTATTTTTTGGATAATGAAGATTATTTTAAACGCAAGACTGTTTTTACTGATGAGAATGAAAAGTGGTACGATGACAATGGTTTAAGGACAGCTTTGTTTTGTAAAGGGGCTTTGGAAACAGTAAAGAAATTTGGCTGGCCTCCAGACATTATTCATTGCAGTGGCTGGATGACCGGGCTGATACCCATGTTTATAAAAGCAGCATATAAAAAAGAACCGGTATTCAATAACTGTAAAGTGGTGTACACCATCGGGCAGACAACCTTTAAAGAAAAACTGGGTGCCGACTTCTTAAAACTCATTACTATTAATGATAACGTCACCAAAAAAGAACTCGACTTTTTTAAAGACATTAATAATGTAGCCATGTTCAGAGGCGGCGCTGCTTTTGCAGATGCAGTCACTTTTGGCGCAGAAAAAGTGGATAAGAAATTAGTGGAAGAATTCAGCAAAGTGAAGGGCAAAAAAACATTGCCTTTTAATGCAGAAAGTGATTTAACAGACTATTTACAATTATATGCCGATCTTGCCAAATAGTTGATTCATACTCATTTTGAACATATCATTTAAATTGTTTTTGTGCAAAGAAATTTATCGGGACTAATAGCATTCACAGTTATTTTATTTTCATTTTTTACCTGGAGCTGTACCAAAATTGACACTACTACATTGGGCGCCGGTTTGATACCTGCAATAGATAATGTAACCACTTTTGCAGATACACTCGACATCAATTGTACCCAGGGGATATTTGATGATTCAACCAAGCTGGCACGTACAGACCTGCATGTGTTGGGAAGTATTTCAAACGACCCTGTTTTTGGTAAAACATCTGCTGATCTATTTTTAGAATTAAAACCGAGTTTCTTTCCTTTTTATTTTGGTGCAGCAAAAGATACCATTGATAATGCCCCTTTCGATTCTGTAGTACTTTGCCTTTCGTATAAATCATATTATGGTGATACTGCTTTACCCCAGCATTTAAGCGTTTACCAGGTAGATAACAGCAGCGATTTTAGTGATACGGTTTCTTACAAACTCGATTATCATCCTACTATTGGTACTACTGTTCTTGGAAGTGCCGATATTTATCCGACCAAATTAAGGGATTACACCTATTTCTATCCTGCACCCGCTACCACAAAAGATTCTATCAATAATCAGATCAGGATAAAATTAACTGACCCGGCTTTTCTGAATTTACTTACATCTGTTGCCAGCAGGGACACATCTGTGGCCACCAGCATTTATAAATCAGATTCGCTTTTTAAAGAAAAATTCAAAGGTTTTGCTGTAGTGGCAGATGCAGGGCAGGGCAATGGTTTATTCTATGTTGATCTTTCAGATCCTGCAACAAGACTTGAATTTCATTTTAAAAGACAGAATAATAATAAAAGGGATACTACCTTTTCTTCCTTTTATTTTTCATCTGGAGTATCAACTTCATCATCAGCTCATGCCAATCATTTAGAAAGGAAACGCAATGGTGCTGAATATGACCCTCCTACTAATGTTCCGCTTCCTGCAACAAATGCAGTTTATATTCAAACCACACCTGGTACTTATGCTAACTTATCAATTCCAAAGTTGGCTACTTTGCCCAACAGCATTATTCACAGGGCGGAAATTTTTGTAGAACAAATTGGCCCAACTAATTTATTAGATGATCAGTTAACACCACCATTATATCTCTATCTTGATTTGATTGACACGGCATCAGGCAGTCCGAGCAAACCAATATATTACGACCTTAATCCTTCAGCACTTTATAATCCCGATAACACTGCTTCATTTTACCCCAGTGGCGGTATCGACTTTAATTATTTTGGCGGTTACCGTCGTGTTAAGGCAGAAGGTACCGGTTCATTGTACTATTACACTTTCAATGTATCAAGGTATGTTCAGCATATTGTTACCGATCATGTTAATAATTATACCATGAAGTTGTCTGCGCCTTTTAATCTTCATTATAATGGGTATTCAATACCGTATAAAAATAACCTTGCCAATGGCCGCATAAAAGTAGGCAGTGGCAGCAATCCCGGCGTAGATGTTAAATACCGGATGAAAATGCGTATTGTCTATTCAAAAATTTAATTGTCAACAATGTTTATAAAAGCCTTCTTAATTTCAGGAGGCTTTGTTTTTTTAATAACGTACACATATCTTTGCACCTCAAAAAAAATAATTTAAATGCCTTATTTATTTACATCAGAGTCCGTAAGTGAAGGACATCCGGATAAAGTGGCTGACCAAATCAGCGATGCTTTAATCGATAATTTTTTAGCTTTTGATGCTAACAGTAAAGTAGCCTGCGAAACACTGGTAACCACTGGCCAGGTAGTATTGGCAGGTGAAGTAAAAAGTAAGGCTTATTTAGACGTTCAGGAAATTGCCCGTGGTGTGATCCGTAAAATTGGTTATACCAAGAGTGAATATATGTTTGAAGCAAATTCCTGCGGTATTCTTTCTGCTATTCATGAGCAGAGCGCTGATATTAACCAGGGTGTAGATAAAAAGAAAAAAGAAGACCAGGGTGCAGGCGACCAGGGAATGATGTTTGGATATGCCACCGACGAAACAGATGATTATATGCCGCTGGCTTTGGATCTTGCTCACAAAATACTTATTGAATTAGCCGCTTTACGCAGGGAAAATAAAGCCATTAAATACTTACGCCCTGATGCAAAAAGCCAGGTGACACTGGAGTATGATGATAACAACCAGCCGGTTCGTATTGATGCCATCGTGGTATCTACCCAGCATGATGATTTTGACAGCGAAGCAAAGATGCTGGCTCAAATTAAAAAAGACATTGTTGAAATTCTGATACCAAGGGTAAAAGCGAAGTATAAAAAATACGCCAAACTTTTTAACAACGATATTAAATACCACATTAATCCAACCGGTAAGTTTGTAATTGGCGGCCCTCATGGTGACACTGGTTTAACAGGCCGTAAAATCATCGTAGATACTTACGGTGGTAAAGGTGCACATGGTGGTGGTGCTTTCAGTGGTAAAGATCCAAGCAAGGTTGACCGCAGTGCTGCATATGCTACCCGTCACATTGCTAAAAACTTAGTGGCTGCAGGCATTGCAAGTGAAGTGCTGGTGCAGGTTTCTTACGCTATCGGTGTGGCACAGCCCACTTCTATCAACGTAAATACTTACAGTACTGCCAAGGTTGATTTAACCGATGGGCAAATTGGTAAAATGGTGGAAAGCATCTTCGATCTGCGTCCTTATTTTATTGAAAAAAGATTGAAACTGCGTACACCAATATACAGTGAAACTGCAGCTTACGGACACATGGGCCGCAAGAACGAAGTGGTGACAAAAGAATTTAAAGACCCTTATGGTAAAATTAAAAAAGTAAAAGTGGAACTGTTTACCTGGGAAAAATTGGACTATGTGTCAAAAGTGAAAAAAGCTTTTGGTGTAAAATAAAAACGCCCTTAAATTTCCTAAAGAGGATTTTTGAAAACCATAAGTTGCAGCACAGCTTATGGTTTTTTATTTAATGAAATAATTACACATTTGAGTATGAGAAATTTCAGGAATCAGCAGCAGCGGCCAAAGAAGAATACATTGATCATTGGCAGGCAGTCGGTGATTGCCGCCATGCAATCAGGCAAGCAGTTGGAGCGTATCTACCTGCAAACGACGGTGCATGGAGAGGTGATTGATATGATAAAATCATTGGCAGAAAAAAACTTAGTGCCTATTAATAAAGTGCCGGTAGAAAAACTCAACGGCCTCAATGTAAGCAACCACGAAGGTTGTATTGCTGTCATCAGCAAAATACAATACCAAAACCTGCAGGATGTGATTTCATTTGTGGTGGAAAAAGGAGAAGTGCCGCTGTTTGTAATATTAGACGGCATCACCGACATCAGGAATATTGGCGCCATTGCCCGTAGCGCTTTTTGCTTTGGTGTACATGCCCTAATCATTCCTGATAAAGGCGTAGGTGCTTTAAATGAAGATGCGATATTAACCTCTGCCGGTGCATTGGAAAAGATGGCCGTATGCAGGGTGGGCAGCCTGATGAAAGCAGTGGACGAACTGCACCTGAACGGCATTAAAGTATTTGCCAGTGAAATGACGGCGGAGAAAAAATTATTCGAACTGCAGCTGGCAGAACCCTGTGCCATTGTGCTGGGAGGAGAGGAGCATGGTGTATATCCTGCGCTGATGAAAATATGCGATGAACAGTTTCAGATACCCATGCCCGGCGATTTTGAATCGCTGAATGTATCGGTGGCCAATGGTGTTATTTTATATGAAGTGATGAAGCAGC
>JANMJU010000083.1:0-9967 GCA_031371545.1 Chitinophagaceae bacterium | reverse complement strand
TACCTGTATCATAAAAAAATACCAGGAAAGGCTGTACTGGCATATCCGCCGCATGGTGGTGCATCATGAAGATGCCAATGATGTGCTGCAGAATATGTTTATCAAAGTGTGGAATGGCCTGGAAAATTTCAGGGAAGACAGCCAGCTTTATACCTGGCTTTACAGGATAGCCACCAACGAGAGTCTTACGTTTATTGAACAGCAAAAAAGAAAAGCTTCTATTTCGCTGAGTGATGTGGAAAATGGGCTGAGTGAAAAGCTGAAAGCAGATAAAAATTTTGATGCCCACAAGATTGAATGGAAGCTGCAACTGGCCATGCAGACATTGCCCGAAAAACAAAGAGTAGTATTTAACCTTCGGTATTACGATGAAATGCCGTACGAAGAAATGAGCCGGGTGCTGGAAACAAGCGAAGGAGCATTGAAAGCAAGTTATCATCATGCAGTAAAAAAAATAGAAAATTATATCCTGAACAATTAAACCGGATAGTTTATAAAGCGTCTGAAAAGAAGATGAACAAGCGTATTGAAATATCAGAAGAATTAAAAAGTATCAGCCCGTTGGTAGCTGCGATAGGCAATGCCAATGTTTTCACCGTTCCGGATGGATATTTTGAAACTATAAGCGACACTGTTTTGATATGTCTTCATCCGCTTAATACTGTTGACGAGATTCAGAGCAATGATATTCCAGTGAATTATTTTAATACCCTTGCTGATACCATTCTTGCTAAAATAAAAGCACAGGAAGCAATAACAACTGCAGATGAATTGAAAGCAATTTCATCCGTGGTGGCAGGCATTAGTAAAACAAACCTTTTTGAAACACCGCAACGATATTTTACCAATTTGCCTGACGCTGTTTTAAAAACAGTTAGTCAACAACAGCAGGTAAAAGTGATTAGCATTAGCAGCAAATGGATAAAATATGCAGCTGCCGCAGTAATAACAGGTGCTCTTGCTTTGGGTGTTTTTAAATATGCCAATAAACCTGCCATTGATATTTCGGGTACTGCAGTGACAGCACAGTTGGAACCCAGCATAGAGAAAGGAAAAAATATGGATGATAAAAAATTTGATGAAACACTCAATAATTTATCAGAAGAAGATATTGTTAAGTACTTAGAAAAAAATGGCAATGATGGAGACCTGGCAATGCTAAGTTCCAATGTGGAAGAAAATGATTTGCCTAAGCAGGAAGATTATTTACTGGATAATGCAACACTGGATAATTTTTTACAGGAGATTGATACCAAAAATTTAAAAAATTAATTTTAAGAAAATGAAAAAGATATTTTTAATAATAGTGTTTGCAACAGGAGTAAGCTTTGCTATGGCACAGGCTCCTGAACAACAACAACCGCCAGAAGTATCTGAACAAAAGCAACAGGATATAGAAGCGCTTAAAGTAGCTTTTATCAGCAAGGAACTGGAACTTACTCCTGGCGAAGCAGAAAAATTTTGGCCGGTTTACAACCAGTATTCAAAAGAATTAAAAGGGATAAAGATTGCAGCAACTGACAATCCTGATGTACTTGACAGGGATGAAAAAGTGCTGAACCTGAGAAAACATTACAAAGATCAGTTTACAAAACTGCTGGGGCCGCAGCGCATGAACCGCATGTTTGGTGCAGAAGGAAGGTTTCATCAGATACTGCTGAAAGCTATCAAACGCCAGCAACGAAGGGGCCTGCAACCTAACAGGCCTTTGCTTAGAAGAAATAATTAGATATGAAAACTTGATAAAAATGCCATCCACTTTGCTAGTGGATGGCATTTTTATTTTGAAATTAAAAAGATAAAACTGGTGTTTTAATATCATGGTAAAACAAAAAAGTCCAATGTTCCTGCTGCCCCTGCTGCCACCATTGCTGCCTTAGCTCCATACATTTTTTTCCATCAAAATCGTATTTGGCAATAAACCTGCTTTTCATTTGCTGTAATTGCGGAGCTACGTCGCCGCCAAAGAAGATTGTTTCGCCATCTTCTTCTATCCAGAAAACCTGGTGATGTGGACAATGGGCACCACTTACTTCATAGCGAATATAGTCATCAATTTTTCCAGTGTCTTCTGTAAAAATTACTTTGTCTGAACCGGATAAAATATCAAAATCTTCAGGCGTGTAAGAAGGTTTGCCTTTTTCAAAAGCAAATGCCAGTTCATTTTTATTTACATAATAAACAGCATTGGAAAAACTGAAAAATTTTTGCCGTAGCATTTTATCTTCTTTGCAAATGCCGCCTGAATGATCTTTGTGCAAGTGACTCATCAGCACTTTGGTTACATCCATGGGGTTAATTCCATTGTTCATCAGGTTTTGATGTATCTGCAATGTACCATCTGAATTGCTAAAACCAAGGCCGGTATCTATCACGAGTATGTCATTTTTTGTAACAATACAGAACGGTTGTATTTCTACCAGCAAACTGCCAACAGGCCGTTGCTGGAGATCATCTTTTTGGGTATCAAAAGGAATAAACTGTTTGGTTTTGTCTATTGTGAAACTGCCTTCGCTTAATGGAATTATTTTCATATTGCCTAACTACTGCCCCAACCCCTAAAGGGCTTTTAGACTCTGATTTTACAAAGAGTTTTATTAAAAATAAGTTTCTGAACAAAGCTAATCGAAAAGAAGCTATAAATTGAAAGGTTTAAAAGCCCCTTTAGGGGCTGGGGCGTCTGGCATTTTATCTCAATACCATCTGCCTGTCGGCATCCAGCTTAATAGCGATAAAAAGGAGGATGGTAAAAGTTACCAAAGAGGAACCGCCATAACTAAGCAACGGCAATGTAATACCCGGTGATGGCGCAAGCCCCAGTGTCATACAAACATTTAAAGCCACATGGAAAAAAAGGATGCCTACAACACAATAAATATACACCCGGCTAAAAGTACTCCGCTGCCTTTCTGCAAGAAATATGAGGCGGAACATGATGCCAAAATATAACAGCATCAAAATAACACAACCCACCCAGCCAAAGCTTTCTCCCACGGATGAAAAAATGAAATCGGTATTTTGTGCCGGAACAAATTCACCCCTTGTTTGTGTACCCTGTAAAAAACCTTTGCCCCAAAAGCCACCGCTGCCAATTGCTATTTTTGATTGCTTCACATTGTAGCTTTCCACCTTTTCACCCGATCCTTTTTTTACTGTTCCTAATTTACCAAACTCCTTTTGTATCTCTGCGGTTCTTTCAGGATTTTTGAATTTATAATCGTCAATTCCAAACGTTGCAAATATTCTCACAACCTGGTGTGGCTTCAATACTTTTTCAAACAGGGCTGGAACTAAAAATTTTTGTGTTCCTACACAGAGCAGCCAAACACCGGCTATCAATACCAGTACCATCTTATCCCTTTTTATTTTTCTTTTGTAGATGTACACAAACAGGAGGGCAATAATGGTGAGTGCAATAAACAACGCATTGGGAGGTACCACAATACTGGCTATAATTAAAACTGTTAATGAAAAAAGCAGCACCAAATAAATGGCTGGCAAACCTTCCCTGTAAAAGGCGATACCAAATGAAAAATAAACAATGGCAGCACCGGGTTCTTTTTGCAAAACAGATAAGATAGCAGGAGAAAAAGCAATGGCGGCAGCAATCAGCTGCGACCTTGTTTTTGAGAAGTCAAGATCGGGCATGGATAAATATTTTGCCAATGCCAGGGAGGTAAAAATCTTACATACTTCCACCGGCTGTATATTCATAAAACCCAGTGGTATCCAGCTTTTAGATCCTCCCACTTCTTTGCCCACTACAAAAGTGGCCAGTATCAATAATATGCCAAAAGCATAAGTAAGGTTGGCGGTAGCAGTAAATAATTTACTGTCAGTTAAAAGAATAAAAGAAGCAACAATAATGGTGGCAATAAAAAAATACAATTGTTTACTATACTCTTTTTTAAAGCCTAAGAAACTTTGTATCACTGCATCGCCATTTTTGTATTCTACAGAAAATATGCACATCAAACCGATCAGCACCAGGGCAGCAAACAGCCATACCATCAGCCAGTCAATCCCCTTTCCTATCTCCGGTTTTTTTTGATACATGATATTTGTTTGGGGTTTAGAGGTTTAGAAAGTTTAGAGCTGTTATCACTAAACTTTCTAAACTCCTAAACCAATTAATTTTTCACAGTGTCTTTTGGTTCTGGTTTCTTTTTTTCCGAAGGCAAAATAGCTTCCGCTTTAGCAGGTTGTTGTTTGTTGCTGCTGTCTTTTGCAGGTTGTTCTTTCTTCACTGTTTCTTTATCGCTTTTCAGTTTGTCTAATGCGTCTTTTTCATCTTCTTCATCTATCCCCAAAGTGTCTTTAATAATTTTTATAAAGCCTTTGGCAATCAGGTAAGCAGAATCTTTTGAATGACGCAGGGAATCCTGCGTACGCATTTCAACATATATCCTTGGTGGTATCAAATTCAAGTTGGCGTAATATTCAAGCCGTTCTTTTCTTGCTTTATCTGTAATGGAATCTTTCAGGTATTTTTCAATCATAAATCCAACAATCGGTGCTGCATAAGTACCTCCAAACCGGCCACTGTTTTCTACAACACACATAATGGCAATCGTTGGATTTTCTCTTGGTGCAAATCCGCAAAAGAAACCATGGTTAGGTTGTTTTATTCCATGAAATTGATTTTCCACTGTACCGGTTTTACCACAGATTTTTATGTCTTTTACTTTGGCACCCATACCGGTGCCATGATCTACCACACCTTCCATTCCATCATGCACTGCTTCAAAAATACTGTCGGGTATGTCAATGGCATTATGTTTCCTTTTAAATGAATCAAGCATGTGAAACTTATCTCCGCCTTGTATTGAATCAACGAGGTGTGGTGTGATAAAATATCCTTTGTTGGCAATGTAAGCCATTTCATTTGCCACCTGCATCGGTGTTACATCCACTTCACCCTGGCCAATACTTACCGACCGGAAACTGCAAAAATTCCAGTGGCCTTTTCCAAATACTTTGTCATAATCTTCCGGCCTTGGGATGTTACCTCTTTTTTCAGAAGGTACATCCACACCAAGCCGGTGCCCGAGGCCAAAAGCATACATGTACCTGTCCCATGATTTAAGGCTGCTGTCAATGGTTGGAAATTTGGGGTTATTGATCACTCTTTGCATTACATTGGCAAAATAGGTATTGTCTGACACGGTAATGGCGTGGCGTAAATCAAACGTGCCAAAATCCAGGCAGCGCATTGGTTTGCCACATCCATAAAATGCACCGCTACAGGAAAACTGTGTTTCAGTGGTGATCATACCTTCATGCAAACCAATTAATGCCTGCAGTGTTTTAAATGTTGAGCCGGGAGAATAGGTAGCACCTACTGCCCTATTTAAAAGCGGAAGGGCCGGGTTGAGTAATAATTCTGTGATGTGTTTTTTTCTTTCAGCCCCGGTAAGAAATTTTGGTTTAAATGTTGGGCTGCTCACCATACATAAGATACCGCCTGTTCTCGGGTCGATGGCTACAATTGAACCAAGTTTGTTTTGCATTAGTTTCTCTCCCAGTTCCTGCAATTCAATATTTAAAGAAGTGTACATGTTTTGACCGGCAATTGCCCCAGTATCAAACCTGCCATTTTCTAATCTTTCTGTCAACCTGTTTTTATTATCTCTTTTCCAATACTCAATGCCCCGCTGTCCCATCAATACTTTTTCATAAGTGCGTTCCATGCCTGTTTTGCCTGCATAGTCGCCAATTTGATAGCCCTCTTCTTTATGCTTCTTCAGGAAGTTAGTATCTACTTCCGCTAAATAACCAAGGATACTGCCACCTGCATCAAAAGGATAACTTCTGACCGGGCGTTCCTGCAAATAAAAGCCGGGGGCAAATTTATACATGGCTTCATTGAGGGATGCCATCTTTTCCTCATTCAACAACCCATCAAATACAGAGGGACGGCTGCGGCCATTTTTAATAATCACCTCCAATATTTTTTTATTGAACTGTGCAGAATCAATATTCAGGATTTTACATAAACTAAATGTATCCACTCCCTTCAGTTTGTTGGGCAGCACCATTAAATCATAGATGGTAGTGTTTTGTAAAATGGCTTTTTTATTCCTGTCGTACACAATGCCTCTGTCAGGATAAATTACCTTCCGGAATTTACCCTGGTCATCAGCCATTATTTTGTATTTGGAAGAAAAGAGCTGCAGGTTGGCAAGTTGTATAATAATAATAATAAACACACCTGCAAAAGCAAGCATGATAATATTTTTACGATTTTGATTGAAAGCAGACATACCCCCTATCCCCTAAAGGGGTATTTTGGATTAAGTAATATTGAGTGTATTATATTTTGCAAATGGCAAGTCTTTATTTTTTCATACTGTTCAAATTTTCATCAGCAAATTAGCTAATTAAACAGTATTCGTCCTGAACTTTTGTTTCCTGGAAAATAATAATTCCGCTGCAAAAATCAGCAATAAACTGATAATGGTTGACAGGAATGTTTTTACAATAAAATACCAGAAATTACCAACCTCCATTGCTTCTAAAAAAAACAGCCAGCTGTGATGCAGCAATGAAAGCAGGCCTGCATAAATCAGGTAAGGAAAAACCCCTCCCATGCTCCTTGCAGATGGTTCTTCATAGTTGGAATCTGCTCCTTCCTGTGGAATAAGTATGTTAATAAGAAAAGGCCGAACATAAGCAATCAGCACACAGGCCGCTGCATGAAAACCTGGGCTGTGGCGAAAACTGTCTAATGTAAAGCCCAGCAAAAATGCCAGCAACATTTGCAGGGATCGGTTCATTTTAAAAGGCATCCAGAGAATGAATAAAAAATAAATATAGGGGGTTATCATCTGGTGCAGGTGTATTTTATCCAGTACATAAAACTGCACCAGGATAAGCAAAATAAACCGCATGATATTTTTAACCAGTGTACTCATTATATTTATTCTCCCTGTTTACAACAGCCTAGTTACTTATTTTAGTTTTTACTTTTTCCAACAGCTTGTCTATTTCATCTTTCTGAAAGTTTTTAATCGCATACGCATACTGAAGGTTGTAGAAGTTTGCTCCCGATCTTAATTTGATTATATAATTATTGGTGCTTTTATCCGGTGCTATCTGGTCAATAATCCCAACAAACATACCGTGGGGGAAAGTAGGTGTAATGCCACTGGTAATAACAGTATCCCCCTTTTTTGCTTTGGCACTTTGCCTTACATTTATAAAAGAAAGATAGTTGGGTTCTTTCCCATCCCAAACAATAGAACCTCCGCCGGTTGGGTCATTTTTGAGGATGGCGCTTATCTTACTGTCTTTGTGCAGCAGGCTCATTACTACTGCATAGTTGGCACTCACTTCAGTGACTATCCCAACCACCCCGTTGTTGGGATCTATCACTCCTTCATCTTTATTCAACTGCTGTGCAGTGCCCCTGTTCAAAACAATATAATTGTTTTGTGTGGTTACAGAATTAGAAACCACCTTTGCCCTTTGGTACAGCCACTTGCGGTAATGGCCCAGCGTATCGTAAGGTATTGAATCGGCAACAATTTTATTGGTGGTATCGGGGCTTTCAAAATTTTCAACCAGTTTGTTTCTAAGCCTTTCATTTTCTTTTTGCAGGGAATCATTTTTTTCTTTGAGTTGAAAAAAATTATCAATCTTATTGTACCGCTTGTTTACTATGCCGGTAAGTTCATTCATGTACGCAGAGCCAATGGCATTGTGGTATTTGTTATAATTCACAATTAACCAAATACTGAATACCTGCAGCAGCAGAAAGAAAAGAAAAGTAGCATAGCGGCGGAGAAAGAGAAAAACATTACGCATGGCAGCTACCTCCTTTGCCCGTCTTTTGTGACAGGTTCATTTTGTGCAATTGTAAAAAACAAGGATTGAGTATCATCTGTGCAAGAAGAATATTTTTTTGCAAAGCATTGATATGCCTGCTTGGTTTCATTGATGTAAAAAAAGATGAAACTGCTGCATCCGTTGAGGAAAAAATGATAAAAAATGATATGCAGTAAAAGTGTGCGACGCCAATGAAGCTCAATAGGAATACTTCAGCCGGGCCCATAAAATTTGTATTTTAAAAAATGATTTTACCTCATTACAAAAGGATACCTGTCGTAATTTTTCAATGCAATGCCGGTACCTCTTACTACACTCTTCAGTGGATCGTCTGCTACATGCACTGGCAGTTTTATTTTGGCAGCAATTCTTTTATCAAGACCTCTTAATAAAGATCCACCACCGGTAAGGTATAAACCACGACGGTAAATATCACCAGCCAATTCCGGCGGTGTGGTTTCCAAAGCTTTTAAAATAGCTTCTTCAATTTTGAAAATGCTTTTGTCCAAAGCTTCTGCCACTTCCTGGTAGCTTACAAATACCTGCTTGGGAATACCTGTTACCAGGTCACGGCCATTTACAGGAATATCATCCGGCGGATTTTCTAAATCTTTTGTAGCAGCACCTACCTGTATTTTAATTTGCTCTGCGGTACGTTCTCCAATCAATAAACTGTGATAACGGCGGAGAGCTTCCATAATATCTGCAGTAAATTCATCACCTGCAATACGGATACTCTGGTCGCAGACAATACCTGCCAAAGCAATAACGGTAATACCGGTAGTGCCACCGCCAATGTCAATAATCATGTTGCCCACCGGCTCTTCCACATCAATACCAATACCCAGTGCTGCAGCCATTGGTTCATGAATGAGGTACACTTCTTTTGCACCGGCCTGCTCCGCACTATCTCTAACAGCACGTTTTTCTACTTCGGTAATGCTGCTGGGAATACAAATCATCATCCGCCAACTTGGTGCAAAGAGTGGTTTTTTGGGATAAATCATTTTGATCATTTCCCTTATCATCAATTCGGCAGCATTAAAATCGGCTATCACGCCATCTTTCAGCGGACGTACTGTCCGGATGCTTTCGTGGGTTTTTTCATGCATCATCAATGCTTTTTTACCCACCGCCAAAATGTTTTTAGGATTATTCCGGTCGAGTGCAACAATGGATGGTTCGTTCACCACCACCTCATCGTTAAAAATAATCAGGGTATTTGCGGTACCGAGATCCATGGCAATTTCTTGCGTAAAAAAATTAAAGAGACCCATATTTGTGAAGAGAAATAAGTTAATGTAACAATGGGGGCAAAGTTGAAGTAAATAATCCGAATTAACAACGGGCTATTCTTTATTTTTCAACATTTTACCAAATTGTTGTGCAAAACCTTTAAGCCCCCAAATCGTTTACAGACAAGCGGGCTGCTAACTTCTTTAGCCATTTTGCAAGACTGCTGTTTAACCCCTCTCACTTTTTCGTGTATTGATTTTAGTTAGCTACAAAACTGCAGGATGAAAATCAATAAAATTCATACCCAATATCATCCCGGAAACTGATGCCGTTAAAATAAATATTTTCCAGCACATACATCGATTGACCAACAGCATCCACAATGTTATCTCCATAAGAGGTAACAGCCAGTACCCTGCCACCATTGGTAAGTACTTCATCACCCGACTGAATAGTGCCGGAATGAAATATGACAGAACCCTCTATTGCTGCATCTTTCAGCCCGTTGATGGGCATACCTGTTTGATAATTGGCTGGGTAACCGCCGCTTACCGCCACCACCGTTACTGCTGTTTGCGGATTGGTTTTGATTACTATTTGATGCAGCCGTTGCTGTGATACTGCTGAAAATACTTCTACCAGGTCGTTCTCTATTCTTGGTATCACCACTTCTGTTTCCGGGTCTCCGAGGCGGCAGTTGTACTCAATTACATAAGGCTCATCATCCACTTTTATCAGGCCGATAAATACAACGCCTTTGTAATCCAGGTTTTCTTTTTTTAAGCCTTTGATGGTTGGTATTACCACTCTTTCATTTACTTTCTGCAGAAATATTTCATCTGCAAAAGGCACCGGGCTTACTGCTCCCATTCCGCCGGTATTGGCTCCCGTATCAGCTTTGCCG
>JANMJU010000102.1:0-9485 GCA_031371545.1 Chitinophagaceae bacterium | reverse complement strand
CATTGTCTTCCATGAATTTACCTATCATAAAAAAGCTGGTGGTAAGCGCCCCTGACGGAACTGAGTTGCATGCTAATTTACCCTTGGGAGGTTTTGGCATCAGCAGGTATTTGCTGGATAATGAATTGAAAAAAATCGCTGTTGCTAACAACGTTGCAGTGTATGAAAAGTGCAAAGTAGAAGAGGTTAATTTTGCTGATGAATCATTTAGCCTGCATACTTCTATTGGAAATTTTAGCAGTAGGATTTGTTGCGGCAGTTTTGGCAAACGAAGTAATCTTGATATTAAATGGAAAAGAGATTTCATCAGCAAAAAAAATAATAAGCTCAGTAATTATGTTGGTGTAAAATATCACATCAAAACAAATTTTGCAGCCGACACCATTGCTTTACATAATTTTAAAAACGGTTACTGCGGCATCTCTAAAATTGAAGCAGATGAATATTGTCTCTGTTATATAACCAATGCTTTCAACCTTTTAAGTAATGGCAATTCCATCGCCTACATGGAGAAAAATATCCTTTATAGGAATAAGCACCTGAAACAAATATTCGAAAACAGCGAAATGCTTTTCAGCACTCCCGTTACTATTTCACAAATTTCTTTCAAACAAAAATCACAGGTACATGACCATATACTTTTGCTGGGAGATGCAGCCGGAATGATTACGCCGCTCTGTGGCAATGGCATGAGCATGGCGCTGCACAGCAGTAAAATTGCAGCTTCCAGCATCATCAACTTTTTACAAAAAAATAGTACCCGGCAACAGTTTGAGGAAAATTACACCCAAGATTGGAAAAAAACATTTGGGGTAAGATTAAAAGCAGGCAGGCTGATACAAGGTTTTTTTGGAAGAGAATGGATCACCAATCTTTTTATCAGGGTGATGAAATTATTTCCCTGGCTTACTAAAAAACTGATTGCACTAACACATGGGGAACCTTTTTAAGATTCTTTGCTCCTTAATCTTTTTTGCGTCTTTGTGTGGAAAAAAATTGTAATTACATTTGTTTAAAACTACGCAACGATATGCATGTACCAATAATGGCCGAAATGGCTGCCAATGGAGAAACTCCTGATGTATTATTTTGGGTAGGCTGTGCCGGGAGTTTTGACCAGCGGGCACAAAAAATTACCAAAGCATTTGTTACCATTTTAGATAAGGTTAAAATAAAATATGCCATCCTGGGAAAAGAAGAAATGTGTACCGGCGACCCTGCAAGGCGTGCCGGCAATGAATTTATGTTCCAGATGATGGCTTATCAAAATATCAATATCCTCAACGGGTATGGCATAAAAAAAATAGTGACGGCCTGCCCTCATTGTTTCAACACATTGAAAAATGAATACCCTGAATTGGGCGGCACTTACGAAGTGATTCACCATGCTGTTTTTTTACAACAACTGATTGATGAAGGCAAAATAAAAATGACAGAAGGGGGCAGCTTTAAAGGCAAAAAAATAACTTACCACGACAGTTGCTACCTTGGCAGAGCCAACAATATTTATGAAGCACCACGAAAAGTTTTAGAAGCATTGGATGCAGCATTGGTAGAAATGAAACGCTGCAAAAGCAATGGCCTTTGCTGCGGTGCCGGCGGTGCCCAAATGTTTAAAGAGGAAGAAAAAGGCGACACCCGGATTAATTTGGAAAGAACGAAAGAAGCGCTGGAAACCGGCGCCAGTATTATCGCTGCGGCATGCCCCTTTTGTAATACCATGATGACAGACGGCGTAAAAAACAGCAACAAAGAAGAGGAAGTACAGGTACTGGACATTGCAGAATTAATTGCTGCCTCAATTGCATAAAATTTATCTTTGCACTATGAATGTAGATTTTAAAGAACAGCTGCCGGCCGGCTTTAATGATCAATCAAGAGTATGGATCTATCAAAGCAGCAGGTTATTTTTTATCAGCGAAGCATTTGAGATGGAAGAAATGCTGGAAGATTTTGTGAGCAATTGGAAAAGCCATGCGGACGAAGTAAAAGGCTACGCCAATTTATTCTTTGGCCAATTCATTGTGCTGATGGCAGATGAAACGGCCACCGGTGTAAGCGGCTGCAGTACCGACAGCAGTGTACGTTTGATAAAAGCAATTGAAGAAAAATTTAAAGTCAATTTATTCGACCGGCAAAACCTTGCTTTTGTGGTGAAAGATAAGATTCAATTATTACCGCTTTCTCAATTGCAATATGCAGTGCAAAATAATTTTATTACTGCTGATACTTTATACTTCAACAACACGGTGCTTACTAAAAAAGAGTTGGAAGACAACTGGATTATTCCTGTGCAGCAGAGCTGGCTTGGGAAAAAGATTGCGTTGGGTGCGGAAGTAAAATAGTTGTGTGCCATACAGTGCAACGGCTTTAAAGTTTGAGTTGTCATACTAAAAAAGCATTTATGAAAAAATATATTTTAACTCTAACTTTTACAATTCTGATACTTTACTCTTGCAAAAAAGAGAGTGCGATATAATTACAAGAAGACAATGGCTGCATAGAAAGAATAATAATTCCTTTAACGGGACACAGTATAAATGGGGCGGATATTCCAGTGGCAAATGCTCTTTTTACAAACAACAATATTGACAATAGTAAATACAGATATTACCAATATTTGCACGACTCTGTACAAACATATTTTCCACCATACTCAAAATTTGATAGTAAGGTGGTCAAAATTGATGAATACACAAATGGGCTGAGGATTTTTACAGGACAATTAGTTTTTGAATTTAAAAATGAACTTCTTAGTTCTAAAACTGGCTATCCAACAAATGGGACTACTATAAACACAACAACCAATCTAACTTTAGGACAATTACGCAAATTATTTATTGACAATATTGAACAGTTTGACAACAAAGGAAATCAATATAAAGACAGTTGTTTCAAAGCTGAGTTTGGATACTTTAATTTGAATGCTGGAATAAGTTATTCAACTGAAAATTTAATAAAAGCGTGGAGAGTTACTTTGAAAAATAGTTTATACCCATCAGAATATCCAATAGCTTACTATCAAGACAATGACGGGAAATTGATTTATTATGACAATGGAATTCGAACATTCAAATAGAAAGCTCACAAAAACAAATGTCAGCAACATAATTTCTTCCCGAGTTAAGTGTTCCCACTGACCGATACATATTCTAACTCTCTGTAATTTACATGCCCTTAAATAACGCTGCCTCTATATTCCCGTACTGCCTCCATTTTAGTCTTTGATAATTGTAATTGTTTTGCAGATACTGCAATTGTGTATATACTGATCCCTAATGCCATTATATCTTTCAGAAGAAACTGGTCGGGTATCCACACGCCGTCTACTTTTGCAAAAGCATTGGGAGTTGAAAATATAAATGTAAGGGTAATGAAAAAAGTAATTGTTGAAAAAATACCCCCAATAAAACCAAGCCTTGCCGACACAGGCTGCAAAACAAGCAGGATGCCGGTAACGATTTCTATAACACCGATTAATTTACTCACTGCTAAATCTGACATTGACCCATACATCCAGCTCATTAACGGACTGTTTTCTACAAGCGATTTTATCCCTTTGGCCTCAGTTGGAGTAAATTTAAAAATGCCTATCCAGATTAATACAAGTGCCATTCCGTAAAGGGCTATATAAAAGCCTGTTTTTTGTATGTTGTTTATTTTGTTTTCCATTTTTTTATTTTTAATGATTTGTTTTCAACGTTTGATATAAGAAAGATTTTAGCCTGGAAATGGAACGCCCTTTACCCAATGAAAATCAAGTAAAGGGCGTTGCCTGCAATAGTTATAAAATGCTGAACTGTCTTTCAAAATGGGTTATCAATTTACAATTAAGCCGATAATTATTAATTGTTATCGCCGCTGATATCATAACCCATCAGGCCGAGAAAATTATATTTACCCGGTGTGCCTGCACCCGAGGCCGTAGTTGCTAAAAAAGTTTGCGACCTGTAGTTTACACCATTGCCGGTAAT
The DNA here is from genome assembly GCA_031371545.1 of Chitinophagaceae bacterium. Classification (GTDB taxonomy): domain Bacteria; phylum Bacteroidota; class Bacteroidia; order Chitinophagales; family Chitinophagaceae; genus Ferruginibacter. The sequence goes on along the minus strand of JANMJU010000102.1, from coordinate 5,511 downwards.
TTTAAATCCGTTAATAGAAAAAGATTGAAAGGAACCTAAATTATACAGATACCTGTTATCAGGCGTAACATACATGTCTTTTGAATCACCGGCAGGAGCTGTACCAGACCTTGCTTCTGAAGAAGAAAAACTGACAACGGAAGAACCTGCATTAAAGGTGGAAATAAGATTGGTGGCAAAACTTGCAACATATAATTTATCTCCTGCAGGGTTTAATGCTGTCCAGCAGGCTTCATTAATTCCAGATGCAGTAGTAACGCTGTAATTAGCAGACTTGGTAACACTGGTTGCATTGTCTGTTAAAACGGTTAAGCTGTTATTTCTTTTTGTTGGAATGAGGTTGAAGTTTGAAACAAATAAACGGTTGTTGCTTCCCTTAGCCCAGCTAAAGCCAATGGTTCCCGATATTCCTGCTTCTTCAAAAAAACGTTTGCCACTAACGTTACCATTTGAAAAATTATATACATAAACCCTGCTTGGATGTTGCTCAGCAAGTGATGTATTCATGGTGTTGAAGTGTGCAATGCCCCAGGTGCTTACTGCAAGCTTGGTACCATCGCTGCTAAAACTTACAGTAGTGGGGCCGCCGTTTTCCCTTACATATTTATCCAATTGCCTTTCTGAAGTTAAAGTTCCCGTTGCTGCATTAAAAGAAAAAAGTTGAATGTTTCTTTCATTATCTGTTGCATCAGGAAGTCTTAAATCCTGTTGAAAAAAAGCATTGTTTGGATACCTTTCAATGTTAGCACCGTCCTTTTGAACATTCGGATTATTCCATTGATTACCCACCACTAACCAGTATTCATTTGGGCTGCCGGCTTTTCTTGTATAAGCAATACTTACAGGCCTTGTGCCGCCAGACGGCGTATTGTTTCTAAAAGTTAAATCCCCTGTTCTTCTGTCTAAAGAAAATACCGAAACAGTGTTGCCCCCGGCATTTACATTTAATAAGTAATTGCCAATAATCTGGATGGCGCCCTGTGCATCAAAATCCCCATGAGCATCTCCTCCTGCCGCAACATTAGCACCACCATTACTGTTGGTAGAATAAGCTGTTTCACCAGATAAAGACCCATTTGCAAAACGTGAAAATTTTACCACCTGGTTGGTTCCTTCCCCGTTTGTTGATGTATAGAGATAACCAAGCGGCCTGCTGTTGTTATTGTTATCATCATGATCATTTTTTTTGCAGGCTGCAAAAAATAAAATACTGCAAAGGCAGAGCGTTGTTAATTTAAAAAGCTGTGTTTTCATTTTACTAAATTTTATTTGTAAATAATTGTTTACTTGTTTATCGAATCGATGGAAAAATAGAATAGTTGAGTTTCTAAACTGCTTCCCTTTGAAGGCTTGGTGCAAGAGCAAAATCAATAGAAATTTGTGTGAGGTTATGCAGGTAGTTAGTAACTAACATTACAGCTACTAATTGTACTAATTCTATTAATGAACCTTTTGTATATCCTTGATCAAAAAAATTTTGAACCGCTTCATCACTTGCCTTTCCTTTGTGAGCGGTAATTTCTTTAGTGAGATTAGCTAATGCATTCAGTTTAGGATTAAAGGAAGCGGCGCCAGTTCTTATTTCAAGCATTTGTTCTTCGCTGAAGCCATTCATTTTACCAAAAATTGTGTGGGCACTTAAGCAGTACTGGCAACCATTTTGCTGGCTTACAACAAGCTTCACCAATTCAATTTCTTTTTTTGAAAACGAGTTAGCTGCACTTTCAAACTTTAAGTAAGTTTCAAGTGCTGTTTCAGAATAAGCCATTAATGCATAAATATTAGGGACAAAGCCTACAGCATTTTTTAATTTATCAAAAAGGACTTTATTTTCTTCACTTACTTCTTCTTTTGTGGGAACACTAAATTTTGTCATTGTTATTATTTTAAAGAGATGAATAATGTAACAATGCAAATATGGCTTACAACAGCAGCCACATTTTAGACTTTACTTCCCGATAAATTGGCAATTTTGCCTTGAGAAAAATTTAGAGAGTGTTATTGCGGAATTCTTTTGGAGACTTACCCTGTTTGTTTTTAAAGAACCTGCTGAAGGTTTGAATATCTTCAAATCCCAACTCGTAGGTTATATCTTTTATTGTTCTGTCGGTATAATGCAAAAGCCTCCTGGCTTCAAGTAGTATCCTTTCCTGTATAATCTGCAGCGGTGTTTTTTGATTAAATTGTAAAAACAAATTGGAAATGGTTTTTGGCGACCTGTTGAGCATCTGGGCATATTCTGCCACACCATGTTTTGTTTTATAATGCATTTCCACAAAAGTGTTGAACCTGCGTACAATATCAAGCTTGCTTTTTTCTATGTTGTTTATTTTATTCTGTTCTTTATACAGCCTTGTGCAATATATTACAAGCTGTTTTAGCAAAGTCCGCAGCATGTCTATCTGCATGTCATCTTTCGATTGCATTTCCTTATGCAGCATTTTCCATAACACTTCAAAGTTTTCAATTTCATTATCCGGCAATTGAATAACCGGAACATAAGAAGCACCAAAAAAAAGAATGCCGTTGCAGTCATCATCACTATTATGGTTAATACAATAAAAGGGGCGGTTAAACTTCAAAACTCTTGATTCCTGTAATGTTTCTACCTGTACTTTATTGAACTCTGTCAAAAAAATTAATTGATTTTTCTGCAGTAAATGTTCGGAACCATCAATAAAAACAGAAGTATTATTTTCTAAATTCCAGAAGATGGCAAGGCCGGTTTTAATGGCCTGCATTAATATATCACTGTTTTCTTCGCCACTGGAAGAAAGCCATAAATGTTCTTTTAAAGATCCTGTAAACTGCATGTTTCAAAAATTCGTGTTTGAAGTTTATTTAAACTTATAATTGTTTTTACATCGGGGCAAAAATAATAATATTTATTTTCAAGCTGTCCCAAAACAAAAAATAATGAGTGGCATTAATGAGGCAGAAGGCAATAATGATGCCGGGGCAAATGGTGAATAAAAAAAAGCCAGGAGAAGACGAGCCATGCGGAGAGAGGAAATCTTTTTTAAAAAAAATTGCCCCTGTGGATTCATTTCAACCGACGCATCCCATCTTCGCATTATTATTTCCTTCCGAGGTCGGTGTCCCCACCGACAGATACATGGTGTAAAGTTCCCCAATGGTATGCCGTACAAGTGTGTGATACAAGAATGTTACCATGAAAAACAAATGTCAGCAACATAAATTTTTTACATTGCCTGCCTTGCTTTTAATTCCAAATATTTATTAATTGCATTCACTGTCAGTTGCTCTGGTGGTGTGAGGATGGATAAAATACCATGCTTCAATAATTCTTTTACGATCAGTCTTTTTTCGTACACAAATTTTTCTGCAATGGTTTTTACATATACCTGCTCAAGGTCGGCAGCGTTGGTAGCGGATAGTTTGGTGAGTTCGGTATTTTCAAAAAATACCACCAGCAGCAAATGATATTTTGCCATGCTCCGCAGGTAGGGCAGCTGCCGCTTGAGCCCGGATAAAGATTCAAAATTGGTGAACAGGATGAGCAGGCTGCGTTGCTTTACCCTGCTGCGTAATTGTAGGTACAGCATTTCATAATCACTTTCTAAGTAAGCCGTTTCCTGGTTGTACAACAGTTGCAGGATGTTGGCTTTTTGTATGGGCTTTCTGTCGGCAGCCAGCAGGTTGCCCATCTTGTTAGCAAAAGTTATGAGGCCTACTTTGTCTTGCTTTTGCAGGCATACATTGCTTAACACCAGGGTGCTGTTAATGGCATAATTCAGGAGGCTAAGGTTGCCAAAGGGCATCTTCATCAGGCGGCCTTTATCAATGATGCAATACACCTGCTGGCTTTTTTCATCGCTGTAATTATTCACCATCAGCGAAGATTTTCGGGCCGTAGCTTTCCAGTTGATGGTACGGATATCATCTCCCCTTACATATTCTTTTATCTGCTCAAACTCCATGCTGTGGCCCATCTTACGCATTCGCTTGCTGCCCTGTTCTGACTGTATGGTGGTTTTTGAAAGCAGCTCATATTTTCGCAGCTGCATAAAAGATGGATACACCTGCACCATTTTTTCTGCTTCCACTGTATCCCGCCGTAGGAGTAAACCCAATCTTGATTTTACATACAGGATGATATTGCCAAAATAATATTCACCTCGTTCAACAGGCCTTACGGTGTAGTAAATATTTTTTTGCTCCCTTGCTTTAAATCGACTTTTAATTTGCCAGTCTCTTTTTTGAAACTGCACCGGCAATTCATCAATGAGTTCTATATCTACTTCAAACGGCATGTTGTTGGTTACCTGCAGGGTGATTTTATTTTCATCGCCATTGCTGAACCGTTCTGCCATTATTCTTTTTGCCTGCGGATTTTTTCCGATGATAAAAAGAAACAGGTAATCAACCGCCACCAATGCCAGTATCAAATACCAGCCAATTTTTGGCACCACAAATAATGGCGGATAATAAAATGAAGCAATGAATAAAACAATGCAGCCAGACACGACCCAATAAAAACGGGTAGTAATAAAAAGATCGCCGATATATTTATTAAAAAGTTTCATTGCCGGCCCCCTAAATCCCCCCACGGGGGGACTTTTGGAGTCTAAATATTTTTACAGTTTTTATTTAATACATGGGTTAACTCTAACATGCCTTAATAATTCTTGAATTAATTATACTCTATCAAAGCCCCCCGTGGGGGGATTTTGGGGGCTTTATCTCGGCACTTCAATTGCTTTCAAAATATTTTCAATCAATTCATCTGCTGTGATGCCTTCCATTTCTTTTTCGGGTGTAAGGATAATGCGGTGCCTTAGTACCGGTGGAGCCATTTCTTTAATATCATCCGGTGTTACAAAGTCACGTCCACGGATGGCTGCGGTGGCTTTGGCTGCTCTTAAAATTGCCAGCGATGCCCTTGGTGAAGCACCGAGGTACAAGGCTGGATTGTTACGGGTTTCATTTACTATCCGGGCAATAAATTCTATCAGCCTTGGCTCTACAATTACTGATTGAATGAGTGTCCTAAATTGAAGAATATCCTGTGGTGACAATACTTTATTTACTTCACTGAGCAATTGTGCCTGTGTTCTTCCCTGCTGGTTATTTAAAATGCTGATCTCTTCCTGCAGGGTTGGGTACTGTACATCTATCTTAAAAATAAAACGGTCCAGCTGTGCTTCCGGCAATCGGTAAGTGCCTTCCTGCTCTATCGGGTTTTGTGTGGCCAGTATAATAAATGGATACTGCATTTCATGTGTCACACCGTCTACGGTTACCTGCCTTTCTTCCATCACTTCAAACAGGGCGGCCTGTGTTTTTGCAGGTGCCCGGTTGATCTCGTCAATGAGAATAATATTGCTGAACACAGGGCCTTTCTTAAAAGTGAAATCTCCCACCTTGCTGTTAAATATGGTAGTGCCCACCACATCGCTTGGCATCAGGTCGGGAGTAAACTGTATCCTGGAAAAATCAACATCAATGATCTTTGCCATCAGTTTTGCCGTCAGTGTTTTTGCCACACCG
>JANMJU010000221.1:0-5677 GCA_031371545.1 Chitinophagaceae bacterium | reverse complement strand
TGTAGAGCCAAAGCGGTTCTTCAATGTTCTTAAAATACGGTAAGCGTAATGCCGGTCGCCCTCAAATTGCAATACTGTATCCACCATGTGTTCCAAAATTTTTGGCCCGGCAATGGTACCGTCTTTTGTAATGTGGCCAATAATGAATACCGGTGTATTGGTTTCTTTTGCAAAGCGCTGCATTTCGCCAGCCGTCTCTCTTATCTGGCTTACACTGCCTGCTCCACTTTCTACATACGGCGATTGCAAAGTCTGAATCGAATCTACAATTACCAACTGCGGTTTTAGTTTTTTTATTTCCTGGAAAATGGTTTGTGTATTTGTTTCTGTAAGCAAATAAAAATTATCATTTTTAATGCCCAGCCTATCTGCTCTCATTTTTATTTGCTGCTCACTTTCTTCACCACTGATGTAGAGTGTTACAATCTCATTTAACTGCAAACCGATCTGTAAAAATAAAGTTGATTTACCAATACCCGGTTCTCCGGCAACCAACACAATGCCACCTGTTACAATGCCGCCACCCAACACACGGTTTAGTTCTGCATCGTTGGTAATAATTCTTTCTTCTTCTGCACTGGTTACATTACTGATGGAAATAGTTTTTATTTTTTCCTTTCCATTGTATTGCTTCCATTCATCTTTTTCTCCTTTATCATTTCCTTTTACCACTATCTCTTCTACAAACGTATTCCAGTTATTGCAGCTTGGGCATTTGCCAACCCACTTGGTACTTTCATATCCACAGCTCTGACAAAAAAATGCTGACTTGGTTTTACTCATATTGTAAATGTAAAAAGGAAAAATGAGAGTAGTGATTAATTGAAGAAACGAAAAAATAATTACTGCCGCTGATTAAATTTACAGAATAAAAATAAGGGTTGAATTTTGGAAAATGCCTTTTTTTGTTTCAATAAAAATTTATAAAATTATTTCTTTCGACAAATAATTTTTTATAAAAAATTGCAAGTGCAAAATGTAAAGAGGGTGATATAAAATGAAAAAAGAAGAGTTGTATAAAAGTAAAAGGGTCAACATTGCTGTTGACCCTTTGTACTTACTAACCCATTAAATTCTACTGCTAAAGTACAAATTACCCCCACATAAAAAAATAATTTTTTGGGGATGTTAATAAGTTTGTTAGGGTATGCCTCACTGTTAACATTAACTAAATTAGTTATTAACTGCCTGTTAAGCAATACGTTATAACAGTAAATAATTGCATAAAAGGATAGGATTTTAAAATACGGTAACTAGGAGACATAAAATTAATTTGGTTTATAAAATAAACTATTTTACGTTTGCTACATATCTACAAATAATGAAACAGCTGCTAATTGTCGCTTTACTATTTAATTTTTCCATCTGCCAGGCTCAGGTTAAAATATCAGGACATATTACTGATAACAGGAATAAACAGCTGGCGGGAGTAAGCATTCAACTTAAAAACACTTATGATGGAGCCACTTCTGATTCGGTTGGTTACTATTCATTTACTACAGATGAAAAAGGGGAGCAGCTGCTAGAAATATCCAGTTCCGGATACTTTGCAGTATTGCAAAAAATTAGCATTGGCTCATCACCAATTGTTCAAAATATTGCCTTAAAAGAGCAAATTACAGAGTTAAAAGCAGTGGTAATATCGGCTGGTTCTTTTGAGGCAAGCGATAAAAATAAAGGAGCGGTACTCAATTCTATTGATATTGTAACTACACCCAGTGCCAATGGGGATGTAACAAGTGCTTTTAAAACATTACCAGGTACTCAGCAGGTAGGCGAAAGTGAAGGCTTGTTTGTAAGAGGTGGCACAGCTACTGAAAGCAAGATATACATGGATGGAAACCTAGTAAACAACTTTTTTTACAGCAGTACACCCGGTATTGCCACCAGGGGAAGGTTCAATCCTTTTCTTTTTAAAGGCACAGTTTTCAGCACTGGCGGTTACTCTGCATTGTACGGTCAGGCACTCTCCTCTGCCCTTATTTTAGAAAGTACCGACTTGCCAGAAAGGACTCAGGCCGATGTTGGCATTTCTGTAGTAGGTGTTGGCGGTGGCATTCAGTATCTTTCAAAAGATAAAAAATCTTCCTGGGGCATTTCTTTTAACCACACCAATCTTTGGCTGGCTTTTAAAGTAATTAAACAAAAACAGGATTTTTTTCAATTGCCTATCTACAACCAAGGCGATGCCAACTTTAGGATAAAAACAAAAAATGGGGGTTTCTTAAAATATTACGGCTACATCAGTCAGAACAATACCGGGTTTAGAACCGGGGATATAGATTCAGTGGTGTTGAAAGATGCGTTCGAAATAAAAAACCTGAACATTTATCAAAACATCAACTGGAAAGACAGGATTGGCAGAGGCTGGCGCATTAATACAGGCATCAGCTACAGTACCAACAAAGATGATATTGCCAATGAATTGCAGGATGGCAATAACCAAAAAACCATTATTATTTCTCCTGATTTTTACAGCAATAAAAATTTTAACCTCGTAAATAAAGCCCGGTACGCACAAGCAAGGGTTGTTGTAGAAAAGAAATTTAAAGGATTAAATGCCGTAAGATTTGGCAGCGACTATTTTTACAGCAAGGAAAAGTCGACCTACACAACTTACGATAGTTTTCAATTTTCGCAGGAAGTAATAGACCATCTTTTTGCGGGTTTTGCAGAAACAGATATTTACCTTACCAATAGTTTGGCTGCAAAAGTTGGGTCGAGGTTAGAGCATTCTGCTATCATGAATAAGTGGAATATTGCCCCAAGAGTATCGTTAGCATACAAGCTTGCAGAAAACACACAGGCGTCTATTGCGTATGGCATATTCTATCAAAACCCTGAAAGGAAGTACCTGCCTGCACTTGCCGCACTCGACTATTCAAAGGCAGCACATTACATTTTTCAATTTTCAAAACAAACAAAAGATTACACTTTACGCACAGAATTTTTTTATAAAAAATATGATAATCTTTTTAAAACAACAAGAAACGTTAACCAACAGGATATTGTATCCAACAACATGGGCTATGGTTATGCCAAGGGTATCGAGTTATTTTGGCGGGATAAAAAAACATTGAAAAATGTGGACTACTGGATATCTTATTCTTACTTAAATACGAAAAGAGATTTCTTGAATTATCCAACTTTGATGCAGCCTTCATTTGCTGCTGATCATACGGCTTCTTTTGTATTCAAACGTTTTGTGCTGCCCTGGAAAACAGGCTTCAACCTGAGTTACAATTTTGCAACCGGCAGGCCTTACTACCGGATAGCATATGATAATACTCAAAGCAAATATGTGATCACAGATGAAGGTAAAACCATCAACTACAACAGTATGAGTTTTAGCATCAACTATTTGCCCAACCTTGGGAAGAAAAATGCTAAAACCTTTGCTGTATGGGTATTGGGGATAAACAATGTATTGGGCCAAAATCAAATTTACAATTACAACTATAGTAACGATGGCAGACGAAAAGAACCTGTAACACCACCAAGTAAACGCTTTGTATTCATCGGTTGTTTCTTTAGTTTTGGAATTGACCGTTCACAGGAGGCCATCAATAATAATTTATAAAAAACAATTATCTCAAAACAAATAAAAAATGAAAAAATTACTTCTTATTACAGGCTGTTTTCTTTTGATGATTTCATCCTTTGCACAGAGCGAAAAATTTACTGCAGCCATGAAAAAAAACCTGGCTGCCCTGGATACCAGTTTTAGAAATCCTGCCGACCTGATAAAAGTGGCTAACAATTTTGAACGCATTGCCAGTGCTGAAAAAACAGAATGGCTGCCTTATTACTATGCCGCATTTTGCCAAGTGAACTTTGGCTTTATGGAACAGGATAAAGACAAGGTAGATGTCATTGCAGACAAGGCATCAGAGTTAATTAAAAAAGCTGATTCACTGGCTCCTAACAATTCTGAAATATCCTGCATCAAAAGTATGATTGCCAGTTGCCACATGATGGTAAATCCAATGCAGCGTTGGCAACAGTATGGTGCAGAAAGCAGCAGCAATATGGCGGCAGCTATGAAACAAGATCCTGCAAACCCAAGGCCTTACTATTTAAAAGGACAGGGATTAAAATACACTCCCGAGCAGTTTGGTGGTGGATGCAAAACAGCCAAACCTGAATTGCAAACAGCATTGGATAAATATGCAACATTTAAACCAGCCAGTGAAATTCATCCTAACTGGGGAAAAGAAATTACAGCCCAATTGATTAAGGGTTGTGAATAAAGCAGCGGCATAAAAATAGGCAACAAATGTTTAAAGAACTTGATCCCATATTGCACTCACAATTGCGGTTAGCCGTAATGAGTTTACTCATCAGTGTAAAGGAGGCAGAGTTTACTTTTCTGAGAGAAAAAACAAATGCTACCGCCGGTAACCTCAGTGTACAGATCAACAAACTTAAAGATGCAGGTTATATTGATGTGGTAAAACAATTCAATAATAACTATCCGCAAACCATTTGTAAAATAACGGCTAAAGGCATTGATGCTTTTGAAATATATGTGAAAGCATTGCAGACTTATATGAACCCCAACGGGCAATAAAAAAACCCTTCTTTTCACGGAAGGGTTATTGGTTGTGCCTGGTTTTCTAAAATTTTATTTCCACAAAAGGAAGGGTGCTGAATAAATTTTATGACTGGTATTTAAACAAACTGTGTAGTTGCCTTCTTCCAGGCTGGTAAAATTGTTGATGTTAATTTTGTTTTTACCGGCAGCCAGTTTTACCTGTTGTTTCAAAACAATATTGCCCGACTCATCAAATACTACTACCATCCCTTTACCGGCTTTCTCAGCCTTAAAACTTAGCAGGGCGGTACCAGTTTTAGGATTTGGTAATATTACCAGTTCGTCTTTTCCACCTTCATATTTATCATGTACATGCCTGGTGGGTGTTTTATCAGTTATTATTGGATTTGCTGTGATGGAAGCGGTAATTGACAAGCTCAATACCAAAGCTGTGATTAACTGTTTCATACTGTGAAATTTTGGGTATATAATTAAGATTAAAAAAACGCTGATGTTGAATCAGGTTATGACACAGTACAGTGGATGTAAATAGAAATGCTTTTTCAGCGGATGATTAGAAAAATAAAAACAAAATTGGAAATAGGTACGGTTTATTCAGGAGAGTGGGTCGTAATTAATGATGATAAAGATAGGGGTTTATTCGAAACGGGCAAATTTTTTATTTTGTTCTATACTGGGTTTAATAAAATTGTTTTAAACAATTCATTGCAACATCCGTTTTACCTTTGACAATATTACTTTTCATGGCGGCCATCATACAGGTAAATAATCTTAGCAAGCAATACGGAAATTTTAAAGCAGTCAACAACCTTTCCTTTATAGTGAATGAAGGAGACGTGTATGGTTTTCTGGGGCAAAATGGTGCAGGAAAATCTACCACTATCAGGATGCTGCTTACCCTGGTGAAGCCAACACATGGCGAGATAAACATTTTTGGTAAGGAACTCAACTCTCATCGTTCCGCAATTTTAAAACAAATAGGTGCAGTGATTGAAAAACCTGATTTGTACAAATATCTTTCTGCTTACGACAACCTTTCCATATTTGCAAAAATGAGTGGTATTAATGTAACCAGGCAGTTACTGATGCAGCAGTTAAAGATGGTGGGGCTGGAAGATGCAG
>JANMJU010000166.1:0-19806 GCA_031371545.1 Chitinophagaceae bacterium | reverse complement strand
GGCCTGGCTCGGTGACGAGCTCAAGACCGGCGGTGGCCAGACCTGCGCGCTGCGCAAGTGGTACGTCGACCACCTCATCGCCCTGAAGGACCCGCGCACGGCGCCGATCCTGAAGAAAGAGCTGGGCCGAAAGGGGGGCTTTCTCAACCTCAGCTCGGCGAGCGAGTGCATGTCCGCCGACATCCGCGCTCACCTCAAGGAGATCGAGCCGATCAAACCTTGAGCGTTTAAAAGCCTTGTAGCTAAATTCCCTGCGGATGCTCTTAGCGGTTTCATCTTTTGCTTCTACTTTTTTCTCAGTGCTGATGGTTAGGATATTATTATCCAGTTTCAAATTGAAATCTGTTTTTTCCATACCCGGCACCGCCACGTCCAGCTGATAAGCATTGGAGTTTTCAGTAATGTTTACCGGGGGAAAAGCAAATACATCTTCTCTCAGGTTTTTTCCAAAAGATGGCATCTCATTAAATAGGTCATTTAATAAGCCATCAAAATTTTTTGCAATTGGGTTGTTTACTTTTACCAGTGTCATAATTATAATTTTTTGTGGTTAATAATTTTGCCAATAATCTTTCAAAAGCCATTCCAATGCTTTTTTAAGATAAATTGGCCACATTACTATCATTAAAAAAGACTTTTTGCCAGTTTTGCTTAATTAAACCAGACATAATGTCTTTATTTGTCGAAATAAGTAAATCTTTTCAACACATCGAATAACTTCAATGCTTTATTAAAGACTAGTTTATAAATTTGCATCTCAAACAAATCTCATAAAAGATGTATCCAGCAGAAATAGTAATACCTATGAAGGAAGAGTTAACAGAAAATGGCTTTGCCGAAATGTTGACCGCTTCGGATGTAGAATCTAAAATAACAGACCGGGGAACTACACTGGTTGTGATAAATTCAGTGTGTGGCTGTAGTGCAGGTACTGCAAGGCCAGGAGTATTGATGGCTGTACAAAACAGTGCAAAAAAACCGGATCACTTAACTACTAGTTTTGCTGGTTTTGATGTTGATGCAGTAAAAAAAATAAGAGAGCATTTGCTTCCTTATCCTCCATCTTCACCTTCTATTGCTTTGTTTAAAGACGGGCAGCTGGTGCACTTTATTGAAAGGCATAACATAGAAGGACGCAGTGCAGGAATGATTGCAGAAAATTTGATTGGTGCTTTTGAACAATATTGTAACTAAGTTTTTACGAGTTGATGGGTTAGTAATATATCCCGTAACATTTTTGTTACGGGATTTTTTTTTGTAGTGAAAAGAAATATCTCTAAACACTTACCAGGTTAAGATGATATTTTAAGAGTGAATTACTATAACTTGCACCACTCATAATTGATAACTCATCACTGTATTATGTATCCCAATTTATATTACGTTTTCAAAGACTGGTTTGGCGTACAATGGAAGCCATTGAGTTTTTTAAATACTTTCGGATTTATGGTGGCAATGGGCTTTATAGTTTCTGCCATCGCTATTTCCAGCGAATTGAAACGTAAAGAAAAACAGGGATTGCTGCTGCCAAGAGAAGAAAGTATTACCGTAGGAAAATCAGCATCTTTCTTAGACCTGCTGATTAATTTTTTAACCGGTTTTTTATTTGGGTATAAATTAATTGGTTTATTCTTCAGCAAGCCAGATGCAGTAAGTCCTCAAACTTATATTTTTTCTGCAGAAGGTAATTTGTTTGCAGGTCTTGCATTGGGATTGGGTTTGGCCGGTTTAAAATGGTGGGAAAAAAACAAGCAGAAATTAAAACAACCAGAGCAGAGGGTACTGAGAATATGGCCACACGACAGGGTAGGAGATATTGTAGTGATATCACTTATATTCGGCATTATAGGAGCCAAGATGTTTGATAATTTTGAAAACTGGGATGAGTTTATAAAAACCCCGGTGGAAAGAATATTTTCTGCCGGCGGTCTTACTTTTTATGGTGGATTAATAGTAGCTGCCATTGCCCTTTGTGTTTACGCATACAAAAAAAATATCCGGATAATACACTTGGTTGATGCCATTGCTCCGGCTATGTTGCTGGCGTATGCCGTAGGTAGGATTGGATGTCAGGTGGCTGGGGATGGAGACTGGGGTATTTACAACAGTGCATACATAACAGATGTGAGTGATGGAAAAGCAGTATTGGCAAAACCAGGCGAATATGAAGCGCAATTAAATAAATACAGCACCTATTTTCTGGATGGTGACAGAAAGAGTGCAAGCTTTAAAGATGTACCACAAAAAAATATAAAAGCTCCTTCTTTTTTGCCTGTCTGGATGTTTGCTTACAGCTATCCCCAAAATGTTAATAAGGATGGAATCAAAATTATTTCATTAAATGAAGAACATGACAGGGCTTTACCCATACCTGTTTTCCCTACACCTTTTTATGAAACTGTTATCTCAGCTTTTTTATTTTTAATACTCTGGTCTGTAAGAAAAAGGATAAAAATAGCAGGAATGATGACCGGTTTCTATTTGCTTGTAAATGGAGTGGAGCGCTTTATGATAGAAAAAATTCGTGTAAATAACCAAATTCCCTTTTTGGGTTTTCAACTAAGCCAGGCAGAAATAATTTCTTTTTGCCTCATGATTGCCGGCACATTAATCATTCTTTACCTTTCTTTAGTAAAATCCAGGCAGGATTAGTATTTAATTTTTTCTTTATACCCTTAATTATCAATTGTTTACTGGAGAAATAAGTTATCTTTTTTTATTTTCTACTATCTGTTTATACAAATGGCTAAACCATTTATCTATCGATAGTGACCGCTTGTGTAAACAATTGTACCTTGCAATACAAAGTACTTACTTTTGTTATGTACAATTCAAAACAAAGTATAAAGTATAGCCATGAAACATTTATTTAACCTGCTGACTGCTATGAGTATAAGTATTGTCAGCCTAGCACAAAACACCGGCAAAGTAACCGGTTCTATTAAAGATGGCGGTAATCAGAAAATTATTGATGCCGCTACCATTTCTCTCCTGAAAAGTAAAGACAGCGGCCTAGTAAAAACTGCTATTACTGATAAAGAGGGAAATTTTATATTTGAAAACCTCAAAGAAGGCAACTATTTCGTAAGTGCCAGTTCATTAGGTCACAGTAAAGTGTACAGCAATTCGTTTGCACTTACCGAGGAGCAAAACAATATCAATGTTGGGGTATTGCAATTAGTTCCTGCAAATGAAAATTTAAAAGAAGTGGTGGTAACATCGAAAAAACCATTCATTGAAAGGAAACTTGACAGAACCATTGTAAATGTTGATGCCTCTATTTCCAATACAGGTTCATCAGCAATGGAAGTGCTGGAAAAATCTCCAGGCATTACCATTGATAAGGATGGCAACATCAGCCTGAAGGGAAAACAGGGTGTAAAAGTTTTCATTGATGGAAAGCCAAGTTATTTATCCGGGCCCGATCTGGCAAACCTTTTAAAAAGTATGGGTTCTGCACAGCTTGATCAAATAGAAATAATGACCAACCCGCCTGCAAAATATGATGCAGCAGGCAATGCGGGGATCATTAATATCAAAACAAAAAAGAACAAAACTGTTGGATACAACGGGAGCATCAGCAGTTCTGTTACACAAGGAAAATATACCAGGACAAATGAAAGTATCAACCTGAACTACCGGAATAAGAATATTAATGTGTTTGGTAATTACAGTTTCCGTCACGATAAAAATTATTCTGACCTTACTATTCTCAGAAAATTCAGGGATAAAAATTCAAAAGAATTGCTTTCTATATTTGACCAGCATTCAAAGTTTACCAACGACAATAATTCTAATAATGCCAAGTTGGGGATTGATGTAAACGTTAGTAAAAAAACAACAGTTGGCGTTGTTGCTTCAGGATTTATCAATACCGAAAAATTTGATAATAACAATATTACCCTGCTTAAAAGTGGGATGGATATTACAGATTCAAGCACATTCGCCAGCACTGAAATGAACAATAAATGGAAAAATTTCAGCGGCAATTTTAACCTCCGTCATCTATTTGATACTACTGGCAGGGAATTAACTTTTGATGCAGATTATATTCACTACACACAAAACAGCAGTCAAAGCCTGGCCAACCAATATTTTGATGCCACCAATCAAAAGAATGCAGCCAATGACACATTGATCAGTACCATACCGTCTGATATTAAAATATACAGTTTCAAAGCTGATTACAGTCAGCCCCTGAAAGGCAATGCAAAACTGGAAGCTGGTGTAAAAGCAAGCTTCGTAAAAACTGATAACGACGCAGCATATGATTACCTGGTTAATGGCAAAATGGTGCATGATACCAACAGAAGCAATCACTTTGTTTATGATGAACAAATAAAAGCGGCTTACATAAATGTAAATAAGCAATTGAATAAAAAATGGAGTACCCAATTGGGTTTGAGGCTGGAAAATACAGTATCAAAAGGCAACCAGGTAACTACCAACGAAAAATTTGAACGCAATTACACTCAATTGTTTCCAACAGTTTTTGTAGGCTACGACATGAATGAAAAAAATAATTTTTCGGTAAACTATGGCAGAAGGATTGAGCGTCCTGATTATGCGGATCTTAATCCATTCTTTTTCTTTTTAGATAAATATACTTACCAGGCAGGCAATACCAATCTGCGTCCGCAATTCAGCCACAACATAGAGTTGTCACATACTTATGCAGGCAACTTTACCACTACCCTTAACTACACCAAAACTACTGATCTTATTAATGATGTAATTGATCAGAACGAAGAAAAAAATGAAACCTTTGTTACTAAAAGTAATATTGCCAGCCAGCGTCAGTATGGTATAACTGTCACTACTATGGTGCCGGTAAAAAAATGGCTAAAGATTAATTTGTATGCTAATTTCAGCAATAACAGGTTCCAGGGTTTCATCAATAATTCAACTGTTGACCTGCAAAGCAATTTGCTGACAACAAATATAAATGCACAAATGAGTTTGGGTAAAGGATGGAATGCAGAGTTAAGTGGATTCTATCGTACCAAAGGTTTAGAAGGTGTATTAGTAATTGGAGGATTGGGAGCAGTAAATGGAGGTATTTCTAAATCTGTATTAAACAATAAAGGCACAGTTAAACTGGGCTTCAGGGATATCTTCTCTACACAACAGTTTAAAGGGTATGCTGAATACTCTTACATAGATACCCGTTTTGTACAAAAAAGGGATAGCAGGCAAGCCAGTCTCAGTTTCAACTGGCGCTTTGGTAATGAAAAAATTGCAGCACCAAAAAGAAAAGCCGGCGGTGCTTCTGATGAACAGAGCCGGGTTAAAACTGGAAGTAATTAAAAAAATAAATTTTTATATAAAATACGCAGCTTAGAATTAAGCTGCGTATTTTATATTTGTATAAATATTACTTCTTTACCATTAACTCAAAGTTATGCCATCATTCGATTTTGCCAGCAAGGTTGATCTTCAAACCTTAGACAATGCCATCAATGTTGTTTCAAAGGAAATTACCAATCGTTTTGATTTTAAAGGAAGCCATGTGGTGATAGACCTGAATAAAAAAGACTTTAAAGTAAGCCTGGAAGCAGACAGCGAAATGAAACTGGGACAAATTATTGACGTACTCATCAGCAGAAGTATGAAACAGGGGCTGGCTGCTGAAATATACGATCTCAGTAAAGAACCATTTCAAAGTGGTAAAGTGGTAAAGCAGGAAGTGCCGGTAAGAAATGGAATAAAGCAGGAAGACGCCAAAAAAATAGTGAAGCTGATAAAAGACAGCGGACTGAAAGTGCAGGCAGCCATTATGGATGACATTATAAGGGTAACGGCAAAAAAAATTGATGATCTGCAGGATGTGATACAGGCTTCTAAAAGCTGGAATACAGGAATTGCCCTGCAAATGGTAAATATGAAGAGTTAACTACCTTCACTCCGCTGGTTAGTGAAGAAATTGAAAGGTTATAGTAAGTTAAAGTAGCAAGGGATTATATCCAAGAGAATTTGAAGCCTATTAAAATAATTTTATTCTTACTGTCCGTTGAGAGTTTATTTTTGGGCTATTTACCTTACTTTTGCCCTCTTTAAAAATAACATGGCAAAATCCATGTACAAACTTTTACAATTATGAAAAAAGATTTGCATCCCAAAAATTACCGTTTTGTAGTGTTTAAAGACATGAGTAACGGAACCCAGTTTTTAAGCCGCTCTACTGCAGAGTCGAGAGAGATGGTGAAGTTTGAAGACGGTAATGAATATCCGGTAGTTAAGCTGGAGATTTCTAATACTTCTCATCCTTTTTATACAGGTAAGAATGTATTGGTAGATACAGCAGGACGTATCGATAAGTTCAAAAAACGTTACGAAAAAAAGACTAGCTTATAATAAGCAAAGAATGTTTTTCATGGCTATACTTTAAATCCCCTTCGGTTCTCCGGGGGGATTTGTTTTTTATAAAACCAACGCAAAATAAAGGATTATAATAGTTTTTATTTTTCTGAAATAAAGAATGGACTACGCCGGTTCATTCTCAAATAGCTTTGATTAATTATTCTCTTTTTTTATTTCAGATACAACCCTTTTTTTTGAACAGCCATCTTTACGAGTAATAATTTTGTTTGGTCTTTGAAATCAATAGTTAACACAGCGTAATTACGCCAAATCCTTTGCTGGCTTCAAATCCATGGTACTGGCAAAGACAGCTCTGGACTTACTGTTTTATAGTTCTTACACAAATTTATAAACAACCTGTAGATAGGAAGACTGAAGCATACCCTTGCTAATTGACTAAGCCGGCGGGTTATTAATAATATTATTGTTTGAAACTGTAGAAAATAAAAAAAGAGCGCTGTTCATTTTGAACAGCGCTCTTTTAACACAGAAAGAGATTATAGATTTTTTACGGTAGTAACAGTGGTAACTTTTGTGGTCATTGGAATGGCCTGCCCCATTGCATCTGCACTGCCGGTTCCTTCCATAATAAATGTTTTTTGTTTTACAATTCCAGTAGTAATATCCACCACCGCTTCACCCGATAATTTTGATTCCATGGTTACATTTACTTCCATGCCCTGGTTTTCCACTGTCTTATTGGTATGCTGGTTGCCAGTTAATGTTACTGTAGCATCATTGCCTTTTATTTCTTTTATCACGTAAGTTCTATAGGTTTTTATTCCTTCAATAATCGTTGAATCTGACCAGGTATCTCCACTTTTTTTCCCATCAGGTAATACCTGGAAAGCTTCTGCTGCACCATTGGCATCGTCCTTGCCACCACCCATGCTTTTCATCATATCCATCATAGGGTTGCCAGCTTCAGCACTGGCAGCAGAATCTTTTTTTACATTGGTGGCTGTACCCTTGTGGTTGAGTTCTATTTCTTTGGCAACATTTATTTGCCCTTTCATTGCTTTACCTATTTCGGTATCATAATCTTCTTTTTTATCAGAGTCAAAACTAAACGACTGACCCATTGCATTGCCCGTGGTTGTCATTTTAGTAATAATAGAAGAAATGATATACGAAGTGTCTTTTTTGTCTTTTACTTCTATCTGTTTGTTCATTGCCACATCTGAAGTGATTTCCATCGACTGGCCCATGAGCTCCATATTGGTCACAGATTTTTCAGTGTTATCTACCTGTAGTTTTTGACCTTTAGTCAAAGACAGTTTGCCTGTAGAAGTTTGAGCACTTGCCGATGTTGCTGCAATTAAACAGCATGACAGAAAAAATAACCGGTGTAATTTTTTTTGTTTCATATTTATTATGTTGAGATGCAAATGTAGGAGCAAAACGGTTATTTATAAATATTGTTTACCGATAGTTTAACAAAAATTAACTATAAAAAAAGGGCTGCTGAAAAATCAGCAGCCCAATACCTTTAGTAAGAAAGATCAATATTAATTATTAGATCAGTTTAACATTAACGGCATTCATACCTTTTTTACCTTCCTGCAGGTCAAATTCTACTTTGTCGCCTTCTTTAACGTCGTTAACTAATCCGCTAACGTGTACAAAAGTTTCTTTGTTAGAATCGTCATGCTTGATAAAACCGAATCCTTTTTCAGAATTGAAAAACTTAACGGTGCCTAGTGTTTTGTCCATTTTAAATTGTATTGTATTAAATTAAGTTGCAAATATATGTTTTTATTTTAGAAATGAGCCAAAATTGATTGGCCTTATTAAAATCACTGTTTATGGCAGCAGGTATGAGCTGTTCTGTAAGATGCTTAATAAAGTAATTACAGTGTCTGCAGCAGCAGGTCATTAAAATTTTGAAGAGAAGATATTTTTAAGTCAGCGGCATTAAACTTAGTCTCTTTACTATCGTGAAGTGATGGCACTACTACACATTTCATACAGGCTGCTTTGGCTGCTATCAGGCCATTAAAAGAATCTTCAAAGCAAATACATTCCATTGGCTGCGATTGCAGGGCGGCGGCACAGTCTAAATATACTTGTGGATGTGGCTTGCCATAAGGCAATGCTGCAGCCGAACTGATAGCCTGCAGATAATTACGGATGCCCAATTTGTCCACCACCATATCAATCATTTTTAAAGGCGATGAAGATGCCAAGCCGATTTTATATTTTCGGTCAATAAAAAAATTGAAAATGTGCGAAAGACCGGCCATTGCTTTGCCTTTGGTATTTATTTTATCAATCACCAATTGTACAATATCTGCTTCTGCTTTGGCGGCATAATCTGCCGGTACCTTATTTAAACGAAACCACCACACCACAAATTCTTTTATCCTCATGCCGGTCGTACTGGCATATTGCTGTGAGGTAATGCGTATATTATATTGCAGAAAAACTTCGCTGGCAGCCTCGTTCCAAAGCGGTTCAGAATCTATCAGCAGACCATCCATGTCAAAAATTACCGTGTTCAGTTGCATAAGTGCAAATATATATTTATTGCTGCTTTTACCCGCCCCGGTATTTATAAAAATACTGCAGGTAATAGTTCACATTCATTATTCTGTATATTGCAGTATCGATTGCTGGTAAATAAAATTGCATGTCAACTTTTTTTGAAAAATTCAAAGAGACTAAGTTAGTAAAAGGGGTGGTGTATGCTTTTGTGGGTGCACTCTCTTACCCCGGTTTGTATTTAATAAACAGGCTTGAAATAAATGGTATGGAGAAGCTGCATAAGCTTCCCAAACAAAATGTATTATTTGTAAGCAACCATCAAACCTACTTTGCAGATGTCATTACCTTCTTACATATTTTTTGTGCCGTTAGCTGGAGAAAAAAAAATAATCTGGGCATACCGTTTTATTTACTGTGGCCTTTTACCCGTGTAAAATATGTAGCTGCCGAAGAGACGATGAAGAGCAGCTTTATCAGCAAGCTGTTAGCCCTTGGCGGTGCCATCACAGTAAAGCGTACCTGGCGGGCTGAAGGTACGGAAGTTAGACGCAACCTGGATCCCAGCGACACCAGGAAAATTGAAAGAGCTTTGCAAAACAATTGGGTCATCACTTTTCCGCAGGGTACTACCAAACCATTTGCACCGGGAAGAAAAGGTACAGCTTTTATTATCAAATACCATAAACCAATTGTGGTTCCGGTAGTGATCAGTGGCTTTTGGCGGGCCTTTAATAAAAAAGGATTAAAGTTTAAAAAGAAAGGATCCCTGTTATCGGTAACGTTTAAAGATCCACTGGAAATAGACTACAACGATACCACCGAAAATATCCTGGAGAAAGTGATGGATGCCATTGAACAAAGTAAAAAATTCATGCTGAAAAGCAAACATCACCTGATGTCGAAACTGGATAAATAATATTTAGTTTTTTCTCTTCAATTTTAAATGAAAGTAATGTGTGGCTTGGTTAAAGCAAAGGATCCTTATGGGTGGGTCATTGGAATCTTCTCTAAAAAATATTTCTAAAATATTGCAGACTTCATCATCGAAACGGCTTCTTTCAATTGTTGGCTTCCTTCCATACTGCTGCTGTAAATAATATCTACTGCCATCGACCGTCCGGGAGAATAATACATCCTGCCGATATTCATTTTATTATAATTGGTATTAAATCCGCTGACGGATAAATATTTTTGTGCCTGGTTTATTTCTGTAACTTTTACTCCCATCAGGGTCATCATTCCGCTAACAGATTCTGTAAAGTTTTGAAAGTCGCCGCCGTTCCAGGGGTTAATGGAAACCGTTACTGCAATATCATTAGGATATTGTTTATTTTGAAAACTGGTACTTGGTTCGCCGTAACCTCCAGCCGCATTATCTTCTACATTCCAGTTGCTTTTATTGTATTGTATAGCATATCCCTACGACGAATTTTCATGCAGGCTCAAAGAACCGGCGCTGTTGTTTACCGGCTGAAGATTTTCCTGCTCATTGCTAACCGGCAATAAGGATGGATCTTTTACTATATTATCATTTGCAGGCTTTGCTCCATTTTGACTGATTGTGTTGGCAGCGTCTTTTCCAATGTCACTTAATTTGTTGGTGGCATTTACCATAAAAAAACTGATGGCTCCTACCATACCCAGTACAATACTTGCAGCAATGGCGCATTTGAATTTACTGTCACGCCTGCGTACCTGTTCCATTATCAGCTGGTACTTTTGCTGCGGTGTAAGGTTAGACGAATCTATCTGGTACCGATCCAGCAATATTTGTAAAGCTTCATTCTTTTTTCCGGCATCACCTTCTTTTAAAAGATCCACCTGTTTTTTATTGCGGTCACGGAGGTAGTAAAATAAAATGATGGATAAAAAAGCAATCAATGTAAGGGGAGTGGTTACATATTTCAGTGCGTCAAACATGGGGGAAGGTTTTGTTTGACAAACAAGATAAAAATCAATTTTGAAAAACGCAATAGCAGATTAATTTATGTATCCATAATGCACTGACAGTATAAATACGCTATCGCAAATTCAATAGCAGGGATATTTGTTACGCAAACAAAGCCTTCAATTCATCTGCATCCTGTGCTTTCATTTTTCCACCCAGTACCAATCTTAATTGCCTTCTTCTTAATGCCCCTTCAAACAGTTTTATTTCTTCTTCTGTTTCAGGAACCAATGGATTTACCGCCTTGGGTTTGCCATTAGGGTCAAGCGCTACAAAAGTATAATACGCTTCGTTACTTTTGTATTTGTATTGCTGAATGGCATCTTCGCCCCACACTTTCATGTGTACTTCCATGCTGCTGTTAAATACCCTCGATACTTTTGCTTCGATGTGTACAACGTTGCCGATTTTTATTGAATTTTCAAATGAAATATTATCAACAGAAGCTGTTACCACAGGCGATCCGCTGTGCTTCATTGCTGCCAGTGCAGATGCAATATCCATCCAGTACATCAGGCGGCCCCCCATCAGGTTTCCAAAATTATTGGTATCGTTGGGCAGCACCAGTTCTGTCATCATCACCAGCGATTCGCTTGCTTTCTTTTCCATAAAATTTTTTGCAAAGATAAATGGGTTGCATTTTAGTAAGCCGTTAAATATTTTTCCAGGGTCGCTTACAAAAGGTTTTCTTTATTCAAAACTTCAATCGTTTTATTGTAATAAGCTTTTGCTGTTTCATGTGTTTCGCCAATGCATACCACACCCAGTTTTCCATACTGTGATAAAGCACCAATCATGTGAAACATCACACCGGTTTGCCTTACACCATCATACAATAAATTATTGCAAATAGAAATGTCAATCAGGTCATGGGGCGTAAGGCCTTTATATTTATCGCTTGATAAATTGTCGGATGCAAAATAACAACGGCTTTCACCATTAGGCATTTTATAAACGCCTTCCTCCCAATCATATTCCCCGGCTGTAAGAAACTGCAGCATTAAAAATGGATGTGTGGTACCACCTTTGCGAAGATTGATTTCAATTGCATAATGTATCCACTCATTATTATTTTTAATTGATAAAAAATCAATGGCAAACCTGCCCAGCACCCCTTTTTTGTACAATGCTTCTGCTATGAGTTTACCTATAGCTGCCACCTCCCTGCTGTATTCTTGGTTTGCAGGAAATGAAGCACCTAAAAAAACCTGGTTATCATCTCCACCCAATACCTGGTCGTGGGTGGAAACGATTGTCACCACACCCATTGGATTAATGAGGCATTGTACTGAAGGTGACTCTTTTATTTCACCATCAATAAATGCTTCCACAATACCGCCCATGCTGGTAAATTTTTCCATGAACATCCTGCAGCTTACATTTTGAGCCACCATTTTTAAATTGGATTGTAAACAATCAGCAATTTTTATAGAGATATTTTCGTCTGCTGCATTGATATTGTCATAACAAAAAATTGCATTCCCTTCTCCGGAAAATCCATCATTCATTTTTACTACTGCTTTTCTGAGAGCAGGATTATTTTTTTTCAATTGCACCAATGCAGCCAAAATATCTTTTTCATCTTTCAGTTTTTCAAATCCATCCGCTGTTGCAATACCAGCTTTTTTAAATAATTCCCTGCTGCCGGATTTTGTTCCCCAATACAACAGTTGAGGATCGGTTCCATACAGGGGTATGTTTAGTTTTACCGCCAGTTCTTTTTCATGGTTGGTCACATTAAAGCAGGTAAGGTGTGCCATCATTGGGTCTTTCACCTGCTCCAGTATGCGTTTTATCAATCTTGGCCTTGCCAATATTTTTTCTGTCAGCGATTTTCTGGAAGCATCATAACAACTCAGTAAAGTAAGCCGCTGCCTTGCATGATAACCAGTGATGCCAGGCAACAGGTGAAGATAATAATCAATAATAGTACTGTCTATTGGCACACTCGACAAATAGATTACTTGGGTTTTTGGCATGCGTAGCAACATCAGCAGGCATAGCATCCTTTCTTCATAATGCGTAACCCCGGTAATGGTCTTCAGCATTTCTTCATCCAGTGTAAGGCTGGGAATGATCACCACAGTTTTCTCCGCCAGGTCATTTAAAAAAATATCTTCATAATTTCTTATAAACCTTTGCTGCAGCTGGGAAAATTTTTGATCAGTTGCCTTTTGCTCAGCATTTATAATATCATCATCAATGGATGTGGGCATACTTTTTTTACATCTAATATAAAGAAAATAAACCAGTCGGCAGATGAGAAAAATCAGCAGCCCGTAAAGTGGTTATGCTAAAAAACAATTTACCAATCCATTATCAATCCGGTAATTTTCGGATTGCTTATATTTGACAATATTTCATTTTTATATGGATACTCTTGCTGCTATTTCTTTCGACAATACCGAGTCTGCATTTGCGTATAAAAAAGACGCAGCGTTAAAAAAAGCCCACTTCCTTTTTTCTTCCATGGGCAAGCCCTGGCTGATAAACCTTGGGCTGAAAGTGACGCCCCTTGCGATAAAATGGCAGCTGCCATTTACCAGCACCATCATCCGCAGCACCATCTTTCAGCAATTTGTTGGTGGCGAAACTTTGGAAGAAACAGCTGCCGTGGCAAAAAAATTAGGTGCCTACAATGTAGAGGTAATACTCGACTATGGCGTAGAAGGCGGCGATGACGGCGAAACTGGTTTCGATCATTCCAATGAAGAGTTTATCAAGGTAATCAACTATGCAGCCACCCAGCCTAACATTCCTTTTATGAGTGTGAAGGTTACTGGATTTTCCAGGTTTGCACTGCTGGAAAAAATTGATGCATTGATGAATGAAGCAGAAGGCACTTTGATGAAGCGTTATATCAATTCGGTTGAAAAATTAACTGCTGAAGAAAAAGAAGAATGGCACCGGGTAAGGGTACGCATGTTGCGGATATGTGAAGCAGCAGCAGATAAAAAAATTGGTGTGCTGGTAGATGCCGAAGAAACCTGGATACAGGATCCGGTGGATGCCCTCACCATTTTAATGATGGATACTTTTAACAGGGACAGGGTGGTAATTTATAACACCATCCAGTTGTACCGCCTCGACCGGTTAAAATTTTTAAAAAATTCTTACGAGGCTTCTGTAGAAAGAGATTTTGTGTTGGGTGCAAAATTGGTAAGGGGAGCTTATATGGAAAAAGAACGGACAAGGGCTGCAGAAATGAAATACCCTTCCCCCATACAGCCAAACAAAGAAAGTTGTGATAAAGATTATAATGATGCCGTGTCTTTTTGTATCGAACACATCGACCGGATTGCGGTGATTGTGGCATCGCATAATGAGCACAGTAATTTACTGGCCACACAATTACTGCAGCAAAAAAATTTACCACTCAATCATGCACACATTCATTTTTCACAATTGTACGGCATGAGTGATAACATCACTTTTAATTTGGCAAAGGCTGGCTGCTCTGTCAGTAAGTATTTACCCTTTGGCCCCATCAAAGATGTGATTCCGTACCTGATGCGTAGGGCACAGGAGAACAGTTCGGTAGCCGGGCAAACGGGAAGGGAACTGGGTTTGATTGAAAAGGAATTGAAGCGGAGAAAGTTGCAATAATGTGCGACCAGCAGCGGTTTTCATGGCAGCGTCGTTGTGTCACTCACTTGTACGAAATACCATTTTGCATCACCCATTAATTTACAGGCTCTTTTCAATTATTCATTAGTTTTCAACATTGAAATAAATACAATCTGAAATGTATAATGTGTATTTTACTCTCACCGGCTGTGGAGGTAAAATCAATGAATTTTAAAAAATAATTAAAAGACGAAATATCTATACACAGTCAAACATACACAATGAAATCTATCATTCTTTCCTTAATAATTACACTCAGCAGTGCCTGTTCTTTTGCACAGCAAAACGAAGCCGTAACCAAATTAATAAAAGAAGGAATTGAACTCCACGACAAAGACCTGTACGAAGCCGCCATAAAAAAATATGACGAAGCGCTGCAGTTAGACAAGGATAACTATGATGCCAGTTATGAAAAATCTCTCAGCTGCCTGTATGCAAAACGCTATGATGAATGTGTTGGCATCTCCAAATATTTACTGGACAAACACAGCAGTAATCCTGAAATAAAAAATGTGTATTCCAACTATGGCAGTGCATTGGATGATGATGGAAAAAGCGAAGAAGCCATTGCCATTTTTGAAAAAGGCATCAAAAAATTTCCCAACTTTTATTTGCTGCATTTTAATAAAGCCCTCACACTCGGACGGCTAAAAAAATGGGATGAAGCCATGCCGTTTTTTATGACTGCATTAAAAAATAAACCCAACCATGCAGGATCATTGTACTATACTTCCATGCTGCTGGAAAACAGCAACAAAGTAGCAGCCATCATCAGTTGCTTAACTTTTCTTGCAGTAGAACCTGAAGGCAAAAGAGCGAAATCAACCCTGCAATACCTGGATGAACTGATGGCTTCCTTTGCAAAAAAAGGTAAAGATGGGGGCAGTGTCATTTCAATTGATGCCGGAGATTTAGACAATAAAAAGAAAGAAAATAATTTCAGTATGGTGCAGATGATGCTGGGGATTACAGCCGCTTCTTCATTAACAGACTCGGTAAAAGCAAAGACAGCGGTAGAAAAATTAAGCCTGCAAATACAAATGATGGCAGAAGCATTGTCAACAGGAAAAAAAGAGGGCAAAGGAATTTTCTGGGAAATATATGCAGCTTTTTTTATTGAAATGAAAAAGCAGGAACTGGTGCCGGTGTTTGCACACATTGCATCCATCACATCGGGCAATGAAGAAAATATAAAATGGATCAGCGACAACCAGGATAAGCTGCAGGCATTTTATAAGTGGGTGGGAGATTATCAATGGGGTGGGAAATAATTTTTTTATAAATCATATACATCCTTCGCCACCCGAAAAGTATTGCAGTGTGCTTCTGTAATAATCTTTACATCTGCGCTGTAACCGCCACCCATCGCCACTACACAGGCGATTTGTTGCTGCCGTAATGTTGTAAAAACCATTTCATCTCTTTGTCTGCAACCAGCCATCGTTAGTTTCAGTTTGCCAAATTTGTCTGTTGCTAAAATATCCACCCCGGACAAAAAGAAAGCAAAACTTGGTTTTATTTTATTGATGAGATTGGATAAATTTTCTTTCAGTAATGATAAGTAAGTAGCGTCATCCGTTCCATCTTTCAATGGAATATCGAGGTCACTTTTTTCTTTTCGAAAAGGATAGTTGTGTTCGCCATGCATGCTGAAAGTGAAAACTCTTTTCTCCTGTTCAAATAATTTTGCTGTGCCATTTCCCTGGTGCACATCCAAATCAATGATGAGAATTTGGGGGGCTAAATTTTTCCTTAATAAATAATTAGCCGCCACCGCCATATCATTCAGCAAACAAAAACCTTCGCCATGATTGGCAAAAGCATGATGGGTACCGCCAGCCACATTCAGTGCCACACCGCTTTGTAAAGCATAGTGGCAGCAATCAATAGTGCCCTGTGTAATCATCAATTCTCTTTTGGTTAGCACCGGAGATTGCGGAAATCCAATTACCCGTTGTTCCCTTTCGCTTAAAAGTTGTTGATGCAGTTTGTTCAGATAAGTGGCATCATGCGTCCACAAAATAATTTCGTCTGGGCATAACTGTGGAGCAAAAATATTTTCTGCTGTGATGCTTCCTTCATGCAGTAATTGTTCCGGTATCAGTTCATACTTCAGCATCGGGAACCGGTGACCTTCCGGCAGCGGATGAGCATAGATGGGGTCGAAAGCAATTTTTAATAGTTTGCTCATTGATGTTACAGTTTTATTATTCCGCCCTGTTCGCCCTTTTGATGATTGGGAGGGATAATGGCGTAAACAGTTTCGCCACGTTTTGGTTTAACAGGATAGGTGCCTGTAAACCTGCCGAAGGCGGGCAGCACAGCATATTGTTTGCCAAAATAAAAACACGGAAACCGCAATGACTGCTTACCCAGTCCGCTGATGGCAATGCCGGGATGAGTATGTCCGCTGAAAGCATATTGGCCCTCCTTCAATTTGCAATCGGTAATGTCATGAGCAAAAATAAAGTTGCCAACAATTAACTGTTCATGGATCACTTCAATACCAGCTTCTGCATACCAATCAGCTTTTAAAATATCATGATTGCCTTTTATCAATTGCATAGAAAGAGAGTCAAAATCTTTTCGCCATTTTAAAAAAAAGTCCAGCTCTTTATTGGCGTGGCTGTGAAACATATCGCCGATGATAAAAATTTTATTGGGCTTAAAGTTTTGTAAGAGGGTAACGAAACGCTGCAGGTCTTCCTTCAAAACTGCCTGTGGCACTGCAATGCCTTCTTTTCTAAAGTGCCCTGTTTTACCCAAATGAAGATCAGACAGGATCAGTATTTTTTCTTCTTCCCAAAAAATACATCTGTCGGTTGATAATAAAAAAGTATTGCTCAATATTGTTTGAGGAATCAGCTGTTGCATTGGAGGCGAAGATAAATTACAAGTTTCAAAATATTTTTTTGTTGTAAAAATATAACGGCTGAATAAAAATATTCTGTTCAAGAGTGCGACGCCACTAAAGTTGAACAATGATTTTGCAGTTGGGTATAAAAAATAATTTTACATTATTATGCAATTGCTGTTTGATATGAAATAAGAAGTAGCTATTTTACAAACAAAAACTAAACTTATGGCAAACGAATTAGATTTTACCGAAGAGGGAAAACCGGTTTTACCATCCACCCTTAATGTACTTACCATCCTTACTTTTACTTGGTGTGCTATATCAGCACTGCTGATAATTGCAACACCGGCAATAAATAAATTTTTTATGGGTCTTATGGATAAGGCATTGACATCTGGACAGGAAATGTCTGCAAAACAACTGGCAGATATTGAAAAAGGAAAAACTGCTTTAGCTTTATCACAGGCTAATATGGTTCCTCTTATTGCTGTTGGATTAATTGGTGTTGTGTTATGTTTTGTAGGTGCTTTATGGATGAGGAAGTTAAAGAAAGATGGGTTTTGGTTGTACACTGCTGGTGAATTATTACCGGTAATTACAGGTTTTGTTTTAATGGGTACGGCGCAATTGAGTGGCATATTTGCCATAATCATTGGCCTTGCCCTTCCTATTTTATTTATTGTACTGTACGCTACACAACGAAAATATCTTACACACTAAATTTTAAAACGGCTGAATGAAATCAACCGCTTTATTTTTCCAGTTGAGCCTGCATCCGTTTCACCCGGTCTTCTAATTTTTCAGAAGAAAGATTATTTCTGTTCAATCCATCTACAATGATGGGGAAACAAAATGGCGTAAGCTTTACTGGAAACGTAATAACGATATTGCCTATATTAATTCTTTGCAGTGCATTGCGTAACCTTACTTCTTCCATTTGCTGATCGAATACTTCCCGGTAAGCCTGCTTTAATAAAATGTTATTGGGGTCATATTCGGTAAATACATTGAACAGCAGGCTGGCGCTGCTTTGCAGGTGCCTTGCTTTTACTTTCTCTCCCGGCATTCCCTGGAAGATCAATCCGCCAATCACTGCTATATCACGAAATTTTCTTCGGGCCATTTCTGTTGCGTTCACACTTTTTTGAATGTCGGCTAATAAGTTTTCCAGCGTAAACAATTCCTGCACATTGCTGTCATCTACCGGTATTGGCTGGTCGCTCAGCAACTCAAAACCATAATCGTTCATGGCGATGGAAAAAGTGATGGGGGTTATTTTGCTGATGCGGTAAGCTAAGATTGCGGCCATTGCTTCATGCACCAGCCGGCCTTCAAAAGGATAGATGAAAACATGAAAGCCATCTTTGGTTTCGATGTGTTCTATCAGCAATTCATTTTCTTTTGGGATGATGGAGAGTTGTTGCTGCAGATCGAAGAGCGGTTTTAATGCATCCAATTCATTGTGATGGTCCCGACGGCTCTCAGCCTTTAGGCCCGGCTGAATGGCTTCGTTCATTTTCTTTCGAAGCATCAAACCCAAATTTGCTGTGAGTGACATTCTTCCACCCATCCAGCTTGGTACGATTGATTTTTTTGCATTCGATTTTCTCACCAGCACACTCATTTCTTTTATCATCACAAACTCCAGCTTTCTGCCTGCTAATGTAAATACATCGCCAGGGGAAAGTCTTGAAATAAACCATTCTTCAATGACACCTACAAAACCACCGCTCAAAAATTTTACCTTCAGCATAGCATCGCTTACAATAGTGCCGATGTGCATTCGGTGGCGCATGGCCATTCTGCGGCCGGTGATTTTATACACGCCATCAATCACTTCTATTTTTTTATAATCGTCATACTGCTGCAATGCTTTACCTCCTTGCGTAAGAAAAAATAACAGCTCCTGCCATTCCTCATCAGTGATGCAGGCAAAACAATAAGTGCTTTTTATTTCTTTAAAAATTTGTTGCGGCACAAAGCCATCACCCACCGCCAGTGTGCAGAGATATTGTATCAGCACATCAAAGCAAAGCAGCATGGGTTCTTTGCTTTCGATATAGTTTTGTTCCATCGCATCTCTCAATGCAGCTACCTCCACTAACTCCAAGGAGTGGGTTGGTAAAAAATAAATCCTGCTTACTTCGCCTGGCTGGTGGCCGCTGCGGCCTGCTCTTTGTAAAAATCTTGCCACACCTTTGGGAGAACCTACCTGTATCACTGTATCCACCGGACGAAAGTCAACACCCAGATCGAGACTGGCAGTACAAACCACTGCTTTTAATTTTTCTGTATGCAGGCTATCTTCCACCCATAGCCGCAATTCCTGCTCAATGCTGCCATGATGCAATGCAATGGCGCCGGACAATTCAGGAGCAGTTGCTAACAGTTCCTGGTACCAGGTTTCACTCATGCCACGGGTGTTGATAAAAATAAGCGTTGTTTTATTTTCATTGATGATGGGAATTACTTTTTCCACCAGCTTAATACCAAGATGCCCGGCCCAGGGATATTTTTCTATTTCATCCGG
>JANMJU010000087.1:0-5437 GCA_031371545.1 Chitinophagaceae bacterium | reverse complement strand
GCATTATTCAACATAGAGATGTACCCGGCCACACCGCTCAATCAACAGGTGCTGGAAGCACATGCTGAAGACATGAAGCGAAAAAAAGTAAAAATAATTTACGGCTATGCACATGTAATAAATGAACTGGCCGATTATATAAAAACAAAAGGGCTGGGATATTTACCCGATTTAAAAGGGATAGTATGTACTGCGGAAATATTAACGGATGACATGCGGAAAAATATCACTGATGGATTTGGCGTAAGAGTGGTGAACCAGTACGGCTGTCACGAAGGAGGTGCTTCTGCATTTGAATGCGATCATGGCAGGATGCACCTGATCAGCAGTAAGATTGTTTATGAAACACATGAAGACGGATTTATTGTAAGTACCGATCTGACAAATGAAGGCTTCCTCATGCTTAAATATGATACCGGTGACATGCTGGATTTTGCTGATGATAAGTGCACCTGCGGAAGAACCTTTCCGGTGGTTAACCGGGTGATTGGCCGTAGCAGTGACCTGGTGATGGATAAATATAATAACAAGCTGCATGACTCATTTTTGTATTTCCTTTTTAAATATGAACCGTCTGTAAGACAATACCAGGTGGTATATGATGAAGACAGCCTTACCATCACTATAAAAACAAATTGCGAAAAAAAGGAAGAAGAGTACAGCAAGTATATCGAAATAGTAAAAGAGCAGGTGAAATTTAATGCCTATCATTTGCTGCTGAACGAACCTTTTATATTGTTGAAAAATGGCAAACACAAACAGATAATAGATAACAGGAAACATTAATTACCCCTGCTGTAAAATTTATAACAGCAGAATTTTTGATTGTGCTAATAAGTTAGTTCATTTGCACATATATTATAACTGGTACTTGCAAGTGCTGCAAACACTGAATAGTATCAAAAGATTTTAACCCTATTAACAAACTTATTTTTTTATTATGCGGATTTGGTTTGATATCTCTAACTCCCCACATGTCAACATGTTTTATCAACTCATCAAAGAGTTGGAAGCGGATGGGCATACGGTAATTATTACCAGTAGGCCCTTGGCCAATACGATTGAACTGCTTGACCAGCGTGGCCTGCAGCATACTATTATTGGCGAACACTATGGAAAAAATTTCCTGAAAAAAGTTTTTGGATACCCGATCAGGGTGCTGCAGCTGAGAAAATTTTTGAAGGATAAAAAAATTGATGTGGCTATTTCCCAAAGTTCTTTCCACTCCCCTGTGGTGGCAAAGCTGCTCGGCATCCCTTCCATTTATACCAACGATAATGAACATGCCATGGGCAATCAGCCGGCATTTTATTGCGCTACTAAAATTTTAATCCCTGAAAATTTACCAATAAAAAACATTGCCAAGAATGGCATTACTGCAAAAAAAGTACAGCAGTATCCCGGAGTAAAAGAAGGTATTTATTTGTGGAGCAAGGGCGAAGCAATACAGGAAAAAAGAAAACAAAATACTTCTGGTAAAATAAAAATTTATATCAGGCCTGAGCCACAAACAGCACAGTATTACAAAGGCAAAGAAAATTTTTTAGACGACACCATCATCGCACTGCAGCTGAATTACAGCATCACTGTATTACCAAGAGATGCCAATCAATCCAATCATTACAAGCAGGAAAAATTTCATGCTACTGCTGTGCCGGATAAACCTTTGGGCTTTGATGCCATTGCTGCTGACTGCAGTATTTTTATCGGTGCAGGTGGCTCCATGACAAGGGAACTCGCCATCTTGGGTGTACCTACTATTTCTGTTTACCAGGATGCATTGCTGGAAGTGGATTCGTTTTTGTTATCAACAGGATTGATGCTGCATGAACCCAACATTACCCCTGAAAAAGTGACCAACTACATCAACAGCTTACAAAACAAACCGCCTGCATTGGAACTAATGAATAAAGGCAAAGAAGCATATAACTTATTTAAAAAAGAAATTTTAAAATTCGAAAAAAAATGACAAGAGTTGCATTAATCGGCGCAGGCAAAATGGGCATTTCGCACTTGGCAATATTAGGTGCCCATCCGGATGTGCAGGTAGTAGGCGTTGCAGACACATCCAAAATCGTAACCGATGTATTGGGAAAATATTCACCCTTTGAATGCTTTGCTGATTATCAAAAAATGCTGGACAAAACCAAACCGGATGCGGTGTTTGTGGCAGCTCCAACAAAATATCATGGCATTATTGTAAAAGAATTATTGCAAAAAGGCATTCATGTATTTGTAGAAAAACCTTTTTGCCTAAATGTAAATGAAGGAGCAGAACTGGTACAGCTGGCAAAACAAAAAGGTACTGTTAACCAGGTAGGTTATCACAATAAATTTATTGGCACTTTTGAAGAAACAAAAAAGCTTGTAACCAGCGGTGCCATTGGAGAAATAGAACATTTTGTAGGAGAAGCGTATGGCCCGGTAGTAACAAAAAAAAAACAGGATACCTGGCGCTCAAAACCTGAAGAAGGCGGTGGCTGCCTGCTGGATTATGCATCGCATGTAATTGACCTGTTAAACTATCTGGTAGCGCCGATCAACAAAGTACATGGCGCTTTATTAAAATCAATTTACTCAGGTAATGTTGAAGATGCGGTGTATGCTTTATTGGAAACAGAGAATAAATTATCAGGTGTACTTTCTGTAAACTGGAGTGATGAAACATACAGGAAAATGTCCACTACTATTACCATCGTTGGCTCCAAAGGAAAAATTATTTGTGATGCAACTGAATTAAAAATTTATTTCAAAGAAGCCGACTGCCCTGCAACCTACACAAAAGGCTGGAATATCAAGCACATCAACGATTTTGCAGAAGCTGTAGATTTTTATTTACGGGGCGAAGAATATTCTGCACAGGTAGATTATTTTATAAAAGCGATTGAAGGAAAAGTACCCAACAACAAAAATAATTTTGAAAGCGCATGGCTTACCGACAGCGTTATTGATAAAATAAAAAATAAAAAATAATTTAGATGGAAAGAATATTATTTGGGGATAACCAGTTTTTTGGAGTAAACCATGTGAGCGACGAAAAATCGAGGGTACAGATGATGAAGTTTAAAGACGACAGCACTATTTTGAAAACGCTTGATATTGCCATTGATGAAGGTGTAAATACTTTTATGTGTACTACCCACGACAGGATTGGCAACATCTGCGACCTCATCAGGCAAAAGCCTGAACAATACAAAGACTTCAACATTTATCCTTGTATGCCTTATGCACATAAATACGCCAATGCTGTTACAGAGCTGGGTATTATCGGTACCTTAAAAGAATATGTGCCGGGGAATTTCTTTGGTTCTTTGTTTAAAGGCGGGATAGCATTTGTGTCCAAAGATTATATGAGTATGATGGAACTGCTGATTGATGCAGAGATGAAAATGTTTAAAGGCATCAATACCCCGGTGATATTTATACAAAATGTATTGACCGATTTATTGATGGGACTCGGCATGAAAGATGTGTTGAAAGAATACCATGAGTACATCATCAAAAAACACAATGCAGAGCCCGGCTATATCACCATGAACATGCCTAAACTGCTGGACATGCTGGAAAGTGTAGGTATCAAAAATCCAATCATTTGCTCATCAATAAATATAGATGGCTTCAGAATGAGTGGTGGCAAAGCTTTGTACGAACATACTTTACAAACAAGGCAGCTGAGGGCTATCGCCATGCAGGTATTATCTGGCGGAGCCACGCCTGTAAAGGATGCTATCGGTTATGTGTGCAGCCTGCCGAATATTGAATCTATTTTGTTTGGCGCTTCTTCCAGGGGCAACATACATGAAACCGTTTCTCTTATCCATCAATGTGATGCAAAAAAACAATTGAGCTAAATGAAGGATTTTTCACAGCTAAAGAAAAATTTAAAGAACAACTTTAGTAATTTAAAAAACATCAAAGTAGCTGTGCTTGGGGATACCGCCACACAGTTTTTGATACAGGCTTTACGTGGCACCGGCTACGATCTTGGATTTAATTTACAAATATGGGAAGCAGACTTTAACCAAATTGAACGGCAGGTATTTGATACCGGCTCAGAGTTGTATGAATTTAATCCTGAGGTGCTGGTTATTTTCCAGTCTTCACACAAGCTGCTTGCAAAATATAATAAACTAAATCCTGAACAATACAGCAGTTTGGCTGCTGCTCAGTTAGATTTGATTGAGCACATTTGCAGTACAATCAACAGCAACCTTAATGCTAAAATTATCTACTACAATTATACAGAAATAAACGACGCTGTATTTGGTAACTATGCAAATAAAATTGAGTTATCCTTTTTATTTCAGCTTCGTAAACTCAATTTCGGATTGATGGAATTGGCAACCAGACAATCTAATTTTTATCCCTGCGACATTTCTTCTATTCAAAACCAGGTTGGTAAAACTGCATTTTTTCAAACATCTATTTACATCAATACAGAAATGGTTTTAAGCCTGGATGTATTGCCTGAAATTGCTGCAAAAACTTTGGATTTAATTGCAGCGCTTTATGGAAAATTTAAAAAGTGTTTGATAATGGATCTTGACAATACCATGTGGGGTGGGGTAATTGGTGATGATGGACTGGAGAATATACAGATAGGTGCATTGGGCATTGGCAAGGCATTTACAGAGTTTCAATACTGGATAAAAAAATTAAAAAACAGGGGTATTATTTTAGCTGTGTGCAGTAAGAACACAGAATCAATTGCAAAAGAACCTTTTGAAAAACATCCAGACATGGTTTTGCATTTGGAGGACATTGCAGTTTTTGTAGCCAACTGGGACAATAAAGCTGATAACATACGGCACATACAAAGCATCCTCAATATTGGTTTTGATTCGATGGTATTTTTAGATGACAATCCTTTTGAAAGAAATATTGTAAGAGAAAATTTGCCGGAGGTAACAGTGCCAGAACTGCCAGAAGACCCTGCAGATTATTTAGAATACCTGTACCCGTTGAATTTATTTGAAACCGTTTCATTCTCCAATGAAGATACTGAAAGAACAAAGCAGTACCAGGTAGAGGCACAGCGGACAGTGCTGCAAAAAAACTTTACCAATGAGGCTGATTTTTTGCAAAGCCTCCACATGCTTTCTTTGGTAGAGCCATTTAATAAATTCAATACTCCAAGAGTAGCACAGTTATCGCAACGATCGAACCAGTTTAATTTGCGTACCGTTCGCTACACAGAAGCTGACATTGAAACCCTTTCCCAATCAGCTGATTTCAACACTTTCTGTTTTACATTAGAAGATAAATTTGGCGACAATGGATTAATATGTGTGATCATTTTACAAAAAGAAAATGACAGCACTTTATTTATAGAAACCTGGCTGATGAGTTGCCGGGTGTTAAAAAGAGGGATGGAAAATTTCACCCTCACTTTGTTATCGGTGATGGCGTTGCTCGGCACCGTGCCGTTGGTGGACAC
>JANMJU010000023.1:0-23933 GCA_031371545.1 Chitinophagaceae bacterium | reverse complement strand
TATATTGTTTTAAGCAGTGCCTTCGTTTTATTGACGGTATTCACCGTGGCATTGATTGTATTTACCCCAATAAAATATTACCTGCCCGGGGTGGGTTATGGCGATGCTAAACAAGTGAAGGAATACCGCTCTTTAAAAATTCGTACCGATTCTATTGAGAGTGCTTTAAAATATAAAGACCGTTATTTAGATGACTTAAGAAAAGTACTTGCAGGTAATGCGGTAAAATTGGATACCAATAAACTGGATTTACCTAAAATAGAAAAAAGTGATGAATAAGGGCTATTAATAAAAAAGTGGTATTTTGCTTAACTCACATTCTTAATTACTGTCCATGTTTAATAAAAAAATCTAAAACAAACATTCAAATTTATGTTTACTTCAAAAACAAAAACTACAGAAACACCTGTTGGAAGCACTACCATTATTGGAGCAGGCACCATTATAACGGGTGATATTGAAAGCAGCGGCGATATCAGGATTGACGGTAAATTGATCGGCAACCTTAGTTCAAAAGCAAAAGTTTTAATAGGGCAGGATGGAATAGTGGAAGGGGATATAATTGGCCAGCAGGCTGATATAATGGGCAAAGTAACGGGCAAAATCAAAATTTATGAACTGCTGCAGTTAAGAGGCAAAAGCAATGTGTCGGGAGAAATAACTACCGGCAAACTGGAAGTAGAGCCATTGGCAAGCTTTAACGGCAGTTGCCAAATGGGAGCCAATGTAGTAGAGCTTACTGCAGAGTTAGGAAATGTTGTAAACAAATAATTTTAATCAATCACTATAAATGAAAACCCGGTCGAAAGAATTACTGCCCTTTATTTTATTGGTTATCATTTTTAATAACTTTTTTCTGCTGGCAAAAAATTGGTTGGCAAAATATGGGCTTGATTATTTTGTACTCCTCATGGCCAATACGCTTTTTTTTATTATCAGCATAGTAGCTTACTGGATGCAAAAGAGGGCATTAAAAAACAGCAATCCCAATGTGTATATAAGAAGTGTAATGGGCGGCATGATGATAAAGATGGCCATTTGTGTGGTGGCGGTTGCCATCTATGTAATTGCGATGAAAGACAATTTCAGCAAGATGTCTGTATTTGCGGCCATGTTTTTATACCTTATCTATTTAGCTGTGGAAGTAAGACTGGCCACCAAATTGAATACCAAGAAAAATGCCTAAGCAGGAAGCGCCGTTACAGCAGTTAAAAACCTATTTGCCCGAAGGAAGTTTTGAAGATGTATCCCATTACCTGCTGCACTACAAAGTACATCTCACTATCACCCGTGAACGAAAATCTGTATTGGGTGATTACCGAAATTCATTTGCAGATAAAAATCACCGTATCAGTGTAAATGGTAATCTGAATCAATATGCTTTTTTGATTACCCTGTTGCATGAACTGGCTCACCTGTTTACTTACGAACGCTTTGGCCACAGGGTACCGGCGCATGGACAGGAGTGGAAAAATGAATTCAGTAAAATATTAGCCCAGTTTTTATTAAAGAAAATATTTCCTCCCGACATTTATAAAGCACTGTTAAAAACGCTGCAAAACCCTGCTGCCAGCAGTTGTGCAGATACTGCCTTACTAAGGGTATTGCATCAATATGATGAAAAAAAAGACGGTGTGTTGCTGATAGAAAATTTGCCATCGGGCAGCCAGTTCAAAATAAAAGGAGGCAGGGTATTTAAAAAAATGGAGCAGGTTCGTAAGCGGATAAAATGTGTGGAAATGGCGACAGGAAAAATGTATTTATTCAGCCCGGTGTATGAAGTGGAAATGGTGGGGGAGTGAAAATTATAATTCCTTCAGCATCCAGATATCGCAACCACTGTGGCCACTTTTGCCCAATGGTTGTTGCAAATACGTAAAGCCAAATTTTTCATACATGCCTACGGCCGTTGACAATTCAGGCATGGTTTCAATGTACACTTTTGCAAACCCATTTTCTTTTGCAGCCTGCAGGCATTGCTGCATTAATAATTTGGCCAATTCCTTTCCCCTTGCAGCTGGAGACAGGTACATCTTTACCAATTCGCAGGTGTCTTTTGAAAGTCCATCGGTGGGGTAGATGCCTGCTCCACCTAAAACATTACCATCCTTAGCGGTTACAAAATAAGCTGCTTTTTCCTCCTGAAATAATTCAAACAAATGATCCGTGCTTTCATCATAAAAAACTGTTCCCGGTTTATCAGCACCAAATTCTTTTAGTGCATTGCGGATGACAATCGCCAGCGGTGCATTGTCTTTTATTTGTATGGCATTTATCGTAATCTCCATTTTATTTCATTTGCCGTTGCTCTCCAAACTTAATGATATTTCCATTGTTGTCTGTAATTGAAAATTCTTTTTTACCAAATGTCAATTCTCCCATTTGGCCGGAAGGGCTGAGTAAATCTTTTGCTGCAAAAAAAGTGTACAGGTCTTCTACATTATCGGAATAAATAAAACAGCTTGACGGCTCTATTTTATTTTTATTTGCTGTTAAACAAAAATGTATTTCTGCAAAGCCAGACTTTAATATTGCATAGTTACCCAAATTGATCCCCGTAAAACCAAGCCTGATTTCATAAAAATCAATGGTGGCCTTAATGTTTAGAGAAGGTAGTACTGGTACAGCTTTTTGCAACATTATTTGTTTTTGCGGTTTGATGGAAGTTATTTAAAAAACTCTATTTTCGTATTTCATTTAAGAAAAATATTTTTTTTGGGAGGATCAGCCACATATACCGAACAGGAATTAGTAACCCGGTTACAGCAAAAAGACCAGCAGGCTTTTTCTTACCTGTATGATAATTATGCTGGGGCACTCAATGCAGTAGTGTACCGAATGGTGGAAGATAAAGAACTTTCAGAAGATATACTGCAGGAAGCTTTTGTAAAGATCTGGAATAACTTTACCAGCTACGATAAAACCAAGGGCCGTCTTTTTACTTGGATGCTCAACCTTACAAGAAACCTTACCATTGATACCCTGCGTAGCAAAGGGTACAAAAAGCAAAGCAAAATCTCTGGTGATGAAAATTCCGTAAGTAATTTGCAGGATAATAATTCAGGCATTGAAAAATTCGATACTCTAGGCCTGAAAAAACAACTCTCAACTCTTAAAGCAGATCAGCGGCTTATTATTGATATGGCATATTTCAATGGGTTTACCCAGGATGAAATATCTAAAGAGTTAGGTATTCCATTAGGTACAGTAAAAACAAAAATGAGGACAGCGATTTTAGAATTAAGAAAATTTATACAGCACACATAGGTGGAAATAAATGACATCATATCATCAGGTTTATTAGAGCTTTACGCAACAGGCTTAGCTTCTGAACAGGAAGCAGCACAGGTTTTGCAATCTGTAGCGCAATACCCTGAAGTGGCTGATGAATTAGCTCAGATAGAAGCTTGTATGGACTTGTATTCCAAAGCATATCATCTGCAGCCAGACCCATCGGTGAAAGAAAAAATATTTGCACAGATCAATGAACCGGAGAAAGCGAAAGTAGTACCGATTACAAATGCAACAGCTAAAGTAATTCCCATTTCATCATTCTGGAAAAATGCAGCGGCCGCCTCCGTTGTGTTATTGATTGGCAGTGCGGTGCTGAATTTTATTCTGTACAATAAAAATGGAGCAGTTAATAAAGAACTGGAAGCCAGTAAAGAAATAGTGAGCAGCCTGCAGGAAAAAGCCAATGGTATGGAAGGCTATTTAGAAAAAGTACAAAATAAATACAGCACACCAGTTTCATTAAGCGGACAGCCGACAGCGCCGGATGCAGCAGCCAAAGTATTCTGGATAAAAAATACAGGCGAAGTATTTGTTGATCCTGCTAATTTGCCTGAAGCCCCAAAAGGTAAACAATATGAGTTGTGGGCCATAGTAGATGGAAAACCTGTTAACGCAGGTATCATCATTACTACAAAGAAAGGCAATCAATATGCCATTCAGAAAATGAAATCTTTTGGAAGTGCCCAAGCCTTTGCCGTATCCCTGGAACCTGCCAGCAGCAAGCCTGCTGACACACCTACCGAAGTTGTGGTGATGGGTAAAATGTAAAATATCTTATAAGAAAATAATTTAAAAATGCCGGTTGTTTTTCAACCGGCATTTTTATTTATTGATTTTACAATTTCATAAGTAAGTTTCCATTTGATTGTAAATATTTTTTTATTTTTTTAAATCCATCATTCTTCATCTGCCGTAAATGTTCATACAAATTATTAAAAAAATAAAAAAACAAAAATGAAAAAGTTAAGTATCCTAATGATGACAGCAGCCAGTATTTTTTTTGGGACTGCAACGTTTGCCCAGATGACTGGTAAAGAAAAAACAGTAGAAGTTGGAGGTGCCCCTATGTATCCTTCAAAAGACATTGTATCCAATGCTGTAAACAGTAAAGACCATACTACCCTGGTAGCTGCGGTAAAAGCTGCAGGATTGGTTCCCACATTGCAAAGCGCTGGCCCGTTTACCGTGTTCGCCCCTACCAATGCAGCATTTAATTTATTGCCCGATGGAACAGTAACCAATTTACTGAAACCAGAAAGCAAAGAAATGCTTACAAAAGTATTAACCTACCATGTTGTTGCCGGAAAATTTGCTGCAAAGGATATTGCAAAACTGATAAAGGCTGGTAATGGATCAGCAATGGTTAAAACAGTGGCCGGTGGCATGCTGACGGTAACCATGGTGGGAAAAAAATTAGCCATCAAAGATGAAAATGGGGGAACAGCCTATGTAACTATTAAGGATGTAAATCAAAGCAATGGTGTGATACATGTAATTGATCATGTATTATTACCAAAATAAAGGTTCACTGGTTATTTTTTTCTGAAATAAAAAGGGTGTTGAATTTTCAACGCCCTTTTTTATTTTTCAAAAGTTTATTTTACTGTCCAACAGAATTATGATTTCATCACTGCATATCATTAAAGCTGCTTTTTGCTGCTGCCAGCTTTTCTATTTCCTCCCATTTTCTTGGTGCACCGGCTGAAATATTTTCACATTTTTCTTTGCCAATGATTACATCGTCTTCAATGCGTACCCCAATGTTCCACCACTTCTTATCGCAGGGGCTGCCTGCAGGTATGTAAATGCCGGGCTCTACTGTGATCACCATATTTTCTTTCAGCATACCATACCCAGATTTGTCATGCACATCCAGCCCTAAGTGGTGGCTGCATCCATGCGGATAATATGTTTGAATTTCATCTGCAGTTTTTATAATGCCTAATTTTATCATGCCTGCTGCCAATACTTCATTTGCTTTTTCATTCAGTGCATCAAAGGGAGTACCTTCTTTACACAATTTAAAAATAGCTTCCTGTGCATCATACACCAGTTGGTAAATGGCTTTTTGTTCTGCTGTAAATTTTCCGTTGGCTGGTACCGTTCTGGTTACATCTGCAGAGTAGCCGTGGTACTCACTTCCCACATCCATCAGCAACAGTTGGTTATCTATTTTTAATGCACTGTTTTCTTCGTAATGCAAAATACAGCCATTGCCACCAGCACCAACAATGGGTGGATAGCCCTCGTCTTCAGCGCCATTTTTTTTGTGAATAAAAATATGGATGCCTTCTATTTCCCTTTCGCTTGTACTGGGTGTAATGGCTTTCATCGCTTCGGCATGTGCCATGCAGGATACCTGTACCGACTTTCTCATCAGTACCAGTTCTTCTGCTGTTTTTATTTCTCTCAGTTGCTGGGTTATCTCAGTAAAAATATCTGTACCTAATTTTTTCTGGGCTTTAATTTTTGCAATAAATGCATCCAGCGCCTTCGGATCTTTAATGTTTAGAAACTCATTTATAAGTATATTATTTTTTAATGCTTCATTGCCGGCTGCTTTATTTTTTTCGTAAGCAATAATATTAGTGAGGTTGCTGGCTGAAGCATAAGTGGCGATCAGCTGCAGTTCGCTGTGAACTTCTCTTTCTGCTTTGGATGGCGGTGCAGGAATTTTTTCTTTGAATGTTTTTAGCAACCCAAACAAATCAAAACCGCTGTCGTCATTTTTTACATCTTCCGGAATATCGTCGTACACAACAGCAGTAAATTTTTTAAAGTCGATAGCGAAATCTTTAAATTCTTTCCCGGTAAAAACATTGCTGAAACCGAGTTTATTTTTTACCCCTTCTGCTCCCAGCCGCCTGCCCGTCCATGTTTCTCTTGATACATCCCGTTGCCTTACAAAAAAAAGTTCTTTGTATTGCTGGCCGTTTGATTGCTGAGGTTCTTTAAACAGCAGCAATACAGCATCGGGTTCTTTATATCCTGAAAGATAGTATAGGTCAGGGTTTTGATGAAAAACATAATTTACATCTTTTGAAAAAATCCTTTCAGGATAAGAGAAAATGACTGCTACAGAATTGGCCGGCATCAAATTTCTAAAAGCCTCCCGCCGGGCAGCATGAAATTCTTTGGTAAGGTAATCGGTTGGCAAATTTTCCTGTGCCTGTACAAGCTGAAGCGATAGTAAGCTGATGAAAGCAATGAATATTTTTTTCATTTGGTTTTATTTTAATACTGAAACTCCGGTTTGTAAAAAATGATTTAAAAATGATACTGCAATATATTTTCAAACTTATGAAATATTCATTTGTGTTTCTGCAAAACT
Organism: Chitinophagaceae bacterium; assembly: GCA_031371545.1. GTDB lineage: Bacteria > Bacteroidota > Bacteroidia > Chitinophagales > Chitinophagaceae > Ferruginibacter. The sequence goes on along the minus strand of JANMJU010000023.1, from coordinate 17,308 downwards.
ATACAGCTGGTTCATTAACATAAAATGTATTTCAGCTGGTATGAAATTGTGTGAATAAAAGATGCCATCATGTATTCTGTACAAGTGAGTCCCGATGCAGCACACAAAGCTAACTCGGGATAAATGATGACACAACAATGCTACTATGAAAAAAACAGCTGGCAGCAAAATATTTTAACCAAATAGTTTTATACATTATGCTGAATTCCTTCCTGCATTTATGATTCCAAATGAAGACCGCATCACCAGTTTTTCATAGGTTTCTTTTAATGGTGAATTCACCAGGTTGTCTTCTATTTCACGGATATTCATAATGGCATACTGTTGAATGGTAAGCAATGGCAACACAATCCTCTCCCTCATGTTGATAGACAACTGATCCACCGGGTAATCACTCATCAGTTCCATTTTATCCGACAACTTGAGTATGTATTGTTTGGTGAGTAAATGCTCTGCATGAATCGTATTCCATATCTCTCCATACTTCTCATCCTTTGATACAAATTCAGTTAAAGGGAAGAAACATTTTTTCATTGCCATCTCACAATTATCCAGCAATGTTTTAAAATATAGAGAGTTGCGGTATAATTTTTTTACGTCTGCAAATTTGCCCTGCTTTTCTATTTCCTGTAAAGCAGTACCCACGCCAAAGTAGCCGGTAACATTTTGTTTCAGCTGTGCCCATGCACCCACATAAGGAATGGCACGGAGATCTTTAAAAGATAATTTAGTACCGCCGCTCCGCTTAGCCGGCCTGCTGCCAATATTGGTTTCGCTGTAAAATTTTAATGGGCTTACCTGTGATAAATAATCAGCAAAATACGGATGGTCTTTTAGCGAACAATATTTTACATAACTGGCATCGGCCAATTCCTGCAGCAATGTTTCTTCTTCTTTCTGCAATGTTATTTCACGGTTGCTAAACAGGTCGTTGGAAATACCTGCATGAAGCAGTTGCTCAATATTGTACTGTGCTGCATCGATGGTACCAAAGTTGGAACTCACTGTTTGTCCCTGTACCGTCAATTGTATTTCACGGTTAGAAATATTTTGTCCCATGGAGGCATAAAATTTATGCGTTTTACCACCACCTCTTGATGGAGGGCCGCCACGTCCGTCAAAGAAAACCACTTCTATATTATATTTCTTAGAGATGGTTGTCAGCTCTTCTTTGGCTTTGTAAATACTCCAGTTGGCCATCAGATAACCGCCGTCTTTAGTACCGTCACTAAAGCCAAGCATGATGGTTTGCCGGTTATTTCTTTTGGCAAGATGTGCTGCGTATGTCTCATTGCTATACAGCGTTTCCATTATTCCAAAAGCATTTTGCAGGTCATCCACTGTTTCAAACAATGGCACAATGTCAATGCTCATGCTTTCTTTTTTCCATCCGCATAATAAGAACAGCCCATACACTTCTATCACATTCAAGGCACTGTTGCACTGGCTGATGATGTAACGGTTGCAACCAGACTCACCATTAAAATCCTGTATCGCTTTGATGGCTTTGATAGATTCAATCGTGTCTGCAAAAACTGGGTTATCTGTTTTTATTTCTTCTGCTGTTTCAGTAATGCTGGTCAGCACTTCAATTTTTTCTACCGCAGTTTTGTTTTTATAATCAGCAGGCAAAGCCGTTGTGGCGGCAACCAGTTCCAGCACTTTACCATGTATGGTGCTTTCCTGTCTTACATCCAGCGAAGCAAAATGCAAACCGAAAACATGTACTTTATTAATGAGCTGATCTACCAGGTGAAGAAATAAATTATTGTGTTTATAAATAATGATCTCTCTTATTTTATTTAGCTCACCCAATATGCCTTCCCTGGATAATTGGGTACGCTGGCCTGGGATAAAAATATTATTGTACAGGTCGTTTTCAATGTTATTCAAAATAACATCCACTCCTTCAAACGTAAGCCTGCGCTTGATTCGGCGTATTTCTAAATAATAAGATTTGATAATGCCCCCCCTGAGTGCGTCGGCTACTTTTAAAGTGGCAGCGGCATTTACAAAAGGATTACCATCCCTGTCGCCACCCGGCCAAAAGCCCATATTGATAATGGGATTGCTGTCGGTAACGGTATCCGGGAATTGGTTTTTTAAAAATGAAATGATCCTGCCGGATGCCGGGTAAAAAACATTTTCCAAATACCAGATCAGGTTCATTGCTTCATCATACGGCGTTGGCTTTTGTTTTTTAAAGAAAGGCGTTTTACCCAACTGCTGCAGGTACATATTTATTTGCGATGTATTATTGTCTGCCAGCGCATTCGACAGATCATTGATAATGCCTAATACCGAACCTGGATAAAATTGTGTAGGGTGTGCAGTAAGCACCAGGCGTACACCAAAACTTTTCAGCTTTTCTTTCAACTCTTCCTGCTTGTTATTTTGGATTACTTCACTTTCCAAATGTTTTAAAGTACCCACACCGCCCAGGTCATTTACTTCTTTGAAAGAAGCATCTTCCAGCGCATCAAACAACACAACCTGCCGTTCGATGTACTGGATAAAACGGAATAACAAATCAAGCCTTTCCTGCGGCTGCTGGTAAGTGGTATGTTTAGAAAAAAACTCTTCAATGATTTCTGCAGGGCTTTGTTTTTTCCGGTAGCCGTCTTCGCAATTGTTGGATAAAAGGGATAACAGGATGCCGGTTTTTTCTATCCGGTGAAATGGGAGAGAGGTAAACAGGCTGTTGTACAACTGAAACTTGATACCTACTAAATTTTTAAACTGCTGCAATCCACGGGTAGATTGGTGGTCCATATTAAATATTTTTTAATCAAACTGTAATAATCTTGGCAGCAATGCAACGAAAGTAGCAAGATACTTTTAATATTTTAAATAGTTCCGCCGGGATTAGAAATATTTTACTAATTTAGCCATCTCAAAAAAAGTGGTACAAGTGAAATTAACTATCAGCTTACACAAATCATCCATCCCGGCTCATGCAGGCGGAACCACTATTACTACTATTGTTACAACCCGATAAGGGTTGCACTTTTTCATATCACCTTTGGGCAGTTTGCTTTTATTTACAACGGGAATAATTAATTACTAATTTACATAACACATACAAATAAAGAAGTCATGCAGGTTTTAAAGTTTGGAGGAAGTTCAGTAAAGAATGCAGAGAATATCAACAAAGTGGTTGCGATTGTTAAAGATAAAATCAAAACAGATAAAACGGTAGTGGTGGTATCTGCTTTGGGTGGCATCACCGATTTGTTGCTGCAATGCTGCAAACTGGCATCAGAAAATAATGAAGACTACAAAGAAAAATTGCAGGAAGCCGAACAGCGTCATTTGCAAACAGTAAGGGAACTGATACCATTGACACAGCAAAGCAGCGTATTGAGTTTGGTAAAAACATTCTGCAATGAAATAGAAGATATCTGCAATGGTATTTTTTTATTGAGGGAATTATCAGAAAGAACAAAAGACAGGGTGGTGAGTTATGGCGAAATTTTATCGTCACAAATTATTGCAGCCAAATTAAAAGCAGATCTTGGAGAGTGTGAATGGATAGATTCAAGAGAATTGATTACAACCAATTCTAATTTTGGATCGGCGGCTGTTGACTTTGCCGTTACAGATAAAAAAATAACTGATTACTTTTCTGCCTCCACAGCATCTTTATTTATGATGCCGGGTTTTGTGTCAAGCGATGCAAATGGTATCAATACCACTTTGGGAAGAGGCGGTTCCGATTATACCGGCGCCATACTGGCCGCAGCATTAAATGCTGATGTGCTGGAAATTTGGACAGATGTATCCGGCATGATGACAGCAGACCCAAGACTGGTTGCCAACGTAAAAATTATTCCGCAGATATCTTACCAGGAAGCGATGGAACTGTCGCACTTTGGAGCCAAAGTAATTTATCCGCCTACCATACAGCCGGTGAGCAGTAAGGGTATTCCCACCTGGATAAAAAATACTTTTGCACCACAGGATTATGGCACTGTTATTCAAAAAGAATCAACACTGAATGGAAATGGTATCCGTGGTATTTCAAGTATCAACAACATGGCCTTGCTTAGCCTGGAAGGCAGTGGCATGGTGGGTATCCCGGGTTTTTCAAAAAGATTATTTGAAGCATTGGCTACCAAAAAGATCAATGTTATTTTGATAACGCAGGGTTCATCGGAACATTCTATTTGCGTGGGTATTGATGCAGTGAATGCGGATGAAGCAAAGAAAGCAATTGATGAAATGTTTGCGTACGAAATAGAAACAAAAAAAGTTGATCCGATAATTGTTGAAAAAGAACTGGCAATTGTAGCACTGGTGGGTGATAACATGAAAAGCCATCCGGGTATCAGTGGTAAAATGTTTGGCAACCTTGGCCGCAATGGTGTGAACGTAAGGGCTATTGCACAGGGTTCTTCAGAAAGAAATATTTCTGCCGTAATATCGGTGCATGATGTAAAGAAAGCCATCAATGTACTGCACGAAGAATTTTTTGAAACCGTTTATAAAGAGATCAATTTATTTATTGCCGGCGTGGGTAATGTAGGAAGTAAACTGGTAGCACAGCTGCAGCAGCAACAGCAATATTTGTTGCAAAACATGCGGATAAAAATTAACGTGGCAGGATTGGCCAACAGTAAAAAAATGCTGATCAATGACCAGGGAATTGATTTGGATAATTGGAAAGAATTATTAGAGGCTGGCCAGCCAATGGACATGAGTGAGTATATAAAAATACTGCAGACAAAAAATTTACGCAACACTGTTTTTGCCGATGTAACTGCCAATGAAATGCTTGCAGCAGTTTATGACAAGCTGCTGGAAAAAAGTATTTCGGTGGTGGCCTGTAATAAAGTAGCCTGTTCATCAGGATATGATTATTATAAAAAATTAAAGAAATTGTCTGGTGATTTTAACGCAAAATTTCTTTTTGAAACCAATGTGGGAGCCAGTTTGCCGATTATCTCCACATTAAACGACCTTGTCAGGAGCGGCGATAAGGTTCACAAAATGCAAGCGGTATTAAGCGGTACCCTCAATTTTGTTTTTAATAATTATGATGGAAAAAAATCTTTTGCATCAGTAGTAAAACAGGCACAGGACGAAGGTTATACAGAACCTGATCCACGCCTTGATTTAAGCGGCAAGGATGTAATGCGTAAGATAATGATACTGGCCCGTGAGGCTGGTGAGCATATTGAAATGGAAGACATTGACAATAATTCTTTTATGCCTGCGGCCTGTATGGAAGGCTCGGTGGAAGATTTTTATAAATCAATGGAAGTGCATGAAGAACATTTTAAAAAAATATTTGAAGCAGCGGCACAGGCTGGCAATAAATTAAAGTTTGTGGCAAAGTATGAAAATGGAAAAGCTTCTGTAGGTTTACAGCATATCAATCAACAACATGATTTTTATCACCTGTATGGTAAAGACAATATTGTGCTTTTTTATACAGACCGTTATACAGATCAGCCTTTGGTAATAAAAGGTGCAGGTGCAGGTGCGGCAGTAACAGCATCGGGTGTGTTTGCAGATATTATCAGGGCAGCAAGGGTATAAACCCCCATCCCCTAAAGGGGAGTTATTTAACCATCCTGATTGTTGTGGAAGAGTAAGATTATTATGGGGAAATAAAATTGATTAGTATATTTTTTCGTAACAAAATAAAAATAAACATTTTGACTTCACCGAAAAAAATAGAGACTGTGAATAACACCCCATCAGCAGATGGGGAGCATATTGTTCGTGTTCATGCACCAGGCACTGTAGCCAACCTGGTATGCGGTTTCGATATACTTGGTTTATGCCTCAATGATCCCAATGATTTGATGGAAGTAAAGTTGCTGGATGAAAAGAAAATTATCATTCACAGTGCCGACGGCTATCCGTTGCCGAGTGATCCTGCACAAAATACCGCAGGCGCTCCTTTAATAGAAATGATCAATGAACTGCAGGGAAATATTGGCTTTGAAGTAACCATCCACAAAAAGATAAAACCCGGCAGCGGCATAGGTTCCAGCGCTGCCAGTGCCGCCGGTGCAGTAGTAGCAGCCAATCATTTACTGGGAAATATTTACAGTAAAGAAGACCTGGTACGCTTTGCAATGTTTGGAGAAAAAGTAGCAACCGGTGTAAAACATGCGGACAATATTGCGCCCTGTATTTATGGCGGCATTACTTTGATAAGAAGTATTTATCCTTTGGATATTGTGGTGATTCCTGCACCGGAATTGTATGTAACAGTTGTGCATCCGCAAATAGAAGTGAGAACAAAAGATGCCCGGCAAATTTTGCGTAAAGAAGTGTTGCTGAAAGATGCCATTAAGCAATGGGGTAATATTGCAGGACTGGTAGCAGGCTTTATGAAAAATGATTTAGAACTCATTGGCCGTTCCTTAGAAGACGTGATCATAGAGCCGGTAAGAAGTATTTTAATCCCCGGTTTTGATGAAGTAAAGAAAAGATGCAAAGAAGCAGGCGCATTGGGTGGCGGCATTTCGGGTTCCGGTCCATCATTATTCATGTTGAGTAAAGAAGAAGCAACAGCAAAGCAGGTAGAAAATGTGATGATAGAAATTTATGAAAAGATCGGATTAGCCTACCATACTTATGTAACCACCATTAATATGGATGGGGTAAAAGTTATCAGTAATTAGTGATCAGTTATGAGTAATTAGAATTAGTGTAATTAGTAAAAATTAGTGTAATAAGACGAGTAATCAAAAAATGCAATACTACAGTACCAACCACCAATCACCCAAAGTAAGTTTTAAAGAAGCTACGATACAGGGACAGGCACCAGATAAAGGATTGTACTTTCCGGAACGGATACCTGTTTTTCCAAAAGAGATAATAGAAAATATTACACAATATTCCAATGAAGAAATAGCTTACCGGGTAATTGCCCCATATGTTGGCGATACGATACCGGAAGTGGAGTTAAGAAGGATTGTAAATGAAACTGTGAACTTTAATATTCCTTTAGTAAAAGTAACAAATGATATTTTTTCACTGGAGCTGTATCATGGTCCCACACTGGCTTTTAAAGATATTGGAGCCAGGTATATGAGCCGTTGTCTTGGTTATTTTGTAAAAGATTTGAAACAGAAAGTTACGGTGCTGGTAGCTACATCCGGTGATACCGGCGGAGCTGTAGCCAATGGCTTTTATGATGTGGATGGAGTGGAAGTGGTAATACTGTATCCATCAGGAAAAGTAAGTTCAGTACAGGAAAAGCAATTAACTACACTGGGTAAAAATATTCATGCACTGGAAGTGGCAGGTACATTTGATGATTGCCAGCAAATGGTAAAGCATGCTTTTACAGATGCAGAACTGGGTGAAAAATTATTTCTTACTTCTGCTAATTCAATCAATGTGGCCCGCTGGTTGCCGCAGCAGTTTTATTATTTCTTTGCTTATAAGCAATGGCTAAGTTCCGCTTTAGGGGATGGGGGCAATCCTCCGGTAATAGCTGTGCCCAGCGGAAACTTTGGAAATATTTGTGCAGGCATATTGGCGCATGTATCCGGCCTGCCGGTGCAGCATTTTATTGCAGCCTGCAATGCGAATGATGTGGTACCTGCATTTATGCAAACTGAAAAATACGAACCGAAGAAAGCCGTGGCTACCATCTCCAATGCAATGGATGTAGGCAACCCCAGCAACTTTGTAAGGATACTGGAAATTTTTGATAACCAGTTTGTGAATCTTAAAAAAGTATTAAGCAGTTGCAGTATTACCGATGATGAAACAAAGGAGACACTGAAATCAGTTTATCAAAATAATGATTACCTGCTCGATCCTCATGGAGCCGTTGGCTATCTTGCATTGCAACGCTATTTACTACAGCATCCTTTACAAAAAGGCATCATTTTGGAAACAGCTCACCCGGTAAAGTTTTATGATGTGGTGGAACCGGTAATTGGCGAAGCAGTACCAATCCCAACAGCTATTCAGCAACAATTAAGTTTGGAAAAGAAGAGTACTAAAATAAATGCAGATGCTGAATTGCTGAAAACATTTTTATATTCTTTGTAGTAGTGTATAAATTTTGTTGTTTGCCATACTGTGCGACATTTTAAATAATGATAAAGTCAACTATTTTTATTGTTCTTTTTTTGACAATTTTTTTCCTTGCCTGCAAGGAAAAGAAAACGAATTCATCCAAATCGAGTATCATTTTTTCTTTAGATACAAGTAAGGTTGCTAAGGAAATTTCAAAAGTTTTTCAATCTGACACAGCAGCAATTGATAATAAGCTATTTGTGCTATCCGTTTATAAAAATGATTCAGTTTCTTACTTCAAGGTAGAAAAACAACAAAATACCCAATTCAAGACAATACTCGTTGACTCCGGTTATGGAACTAACAATTCAAACTTATTCTTTGCAGACAAAAACAATGACGGTTTTCTTGACATAGTATTGACAAAAAAATGGCAAGACCATAGTTATTTATATAATCCTAAAAAGGAAAATTTTATTGAGGTTGGAGAGTTTCACGATATTGATACTTTAAAAATTGCAGGGCAAGCAATATTTTTCAAAGACAAGAACCCAATACTATTTTTAAAAAATTCTGAAAAAGATTTTCAATGGATGACTGAATTGCATTCTGAACTTTTTATAATAAATAATGACTATCACAAAATATCATTTGCCATAATTGACAATTTTGCATCCCTTGAGGACTGGAATATAGAAGAGTGTTCTTCATTGAAAAGTGTTGTGGTAAATTGTTACGTTCCACCTTATTTTAGCAAGTATGGAGAAACTAGTATTTGGAATTCTGGTAAATCCGTAGATTCAATTTTCATGAAAGCAAATAAATTTGATAGTTCTTTTATTGTAAATTATTGGACTAAGAACTATAAAAAATTACTACCGTATGGACAAGTTTTTAAAGTTAGACGAGCTGCACAAATAATTACTATTAAAACAAAAGCCAGTACACAACTTCGGCTGGCTGGATTGGAACAATGAATATCTTTTATTCAGCAGCGATTCCTAGAGACGAATATTTATTCAACTTTTTACACTCCTGAAAAAATACGATTCCGCCATAAGTATTTTTACGATAAACAAAAGAACAAGTACCCGATTTTTTTTAATTCACAGGTTAATTGCAATAATTAACCTGTTTTTTTGTTTTTAAAACTAATCCGCCAGGTATTTCTTTATTCTGTTGAGCAATACCTGGAAAATTATTACTCCGTACTTTTATTTTGGAAATTATGAAAACAACTTCACACTTCTGTTGCCGTGCAGGTAACTGTTCATTGCCTGAAACTCACTGTGTACAGGCTTTTCATCCTCCATTTAAATATGCGGAAATTGTAAGCTTGCCAAATGAAAATTGATTTTTGGCATAATTTTGGCTAAATATCGTATGTGAAATTTGGCAAACGAAAGTTCAACTAAATTTTACAACACCCAGAAAATAAAAAAATCCGTAAGCCCAGAAACCCTATGAAATGAAACCAACAGCCTCCACGCTACATTTCATTTTTAGATTTTCCAAAGCTTCATTTTAAAAGATAGTAAAACAAGCCCGTACAATTTTTTGTTTTACTTAGAAATGAAAACTATGAAAACACTACCTACAACAAACAACATTCAGGTTGCTGCAAAAGCAACTGCTTCATTGAATGTTATTTTTTCAAAAAAGATTTTGGTAAGTGTTGAGATTAAGATTGCAGGTTTTTAAAACTGCATTACAGTCTTGTTATAGTTTTTAAGTAACTGTTATCTCAAAAAAGACGGCAGTTAAAAAACGGAATTTTTTTCCGTACTGATAAACCTTTGTTTAAAATTTAAAATCAATAAATCCTGAGAAAATTAAACCCTACTACTATGAAACAACTATTAATTTTACTCTTTGTTTTGTTTGCAGTCACTGCAAATGCAACAAACTATTATGTTTCTGCTGCCGGCAGCGATGCCAATGGCGGCACATCTCCTGCCACCGCATGGAAAACAATAGCCAAAGTAAATTCATTCACTTACGCAGCAAACGACAGCATTCTCTTTAACAGGGGAGATGTATTTTCTGGAACTGTAATTGTAAACAGAAACAACCTGAATTTTTCTGCTTATGGGACTGGTGCAAGGCCGCTTATTTCTGGCTTTACCACTATCCGAAGCTGGACTTCAATAGGTGGTGGTGTTTACGAAAGCAGTGTTGCTGCTAAAAGTAACCTTAACATGGTTAGCATTAACGGAAGGCCGCAGCAAAGAGGCCGTTACCCTAATTTTAGCGATGCCAATGCAGGATACTTAACTTTTCAATCTGCCACCACTTATTCTATCACAGATAGTACCTTATCCAGCAGTGTTAACTGGACCGGAGCTGAAGTGGTTATCCGTAAAAATCTTTGGACGGTGGAAAGGGATATCATTACAAACCATTCTGGAGGTACTGTCAATTACCGGATGAGAAAAAACTATAATTCAGGATTGGCGGCAATATTAGCTACTGCCTACACAGGCTATGGCTATTTTTTCACAAACGACCGCAGAACGCTGGACCAGTTTGGAGAATGGTATTTTGATACTACGGCCAAAAAAGTACTGGTATATTTTGGTAACAATGTACCGACTGATTATTCAGTAAGGGTAAGTACGCTGGATACATTGTTTGATATGGGAAGCAAAACCTACATCAGTGCAAGCAACATCAATTTTGAAGGTGCCAATATGAGCGCTGTTTACTCAATGAATGGCGGAAATATAAAAGTTCAGAATTGTGATATTACCAACATCGGTGGTAAAGCCGTACAAATTTTTAACAGTGGTGATATTTTGCTGGATAGAGTAAATACCACGAATGTTTTGTGTAATGGAATAGAAGTGACAGACAATTACAAACCAAATGTAACGGTTAGGAATTGCGTGGTAAAAAATTCAGCGCCTTTTGCAGGTATGGGTTCCTGGTATGAAGGAAATGATTACAGAGGGATAGCAGTTATTGCATCTAATAATGTACTGATAGAATACAATGTGATTGACTCATCCGGTATAGCAGGGATACAGTGGAACGGAAGTGATGTAATTGTGCAAAATAATGTGGTAAGTAATTTCTGTCATGTCCTGGATGACTGTGGTGGCATATATACCTGGGTAGGCGGAACAGATGCAAACCCCGGAAAATATTTCACTAACAGGATCCTAAGAAATAATATAGTTTATAACGGAATCGGAGCGCCACTTGGCACCAATTCAACTTCTGCAGTTACCAGCGGTATCTTTTTGGATGGCATGTCAATGAATGTAAACATCCTGAATAACACCATTTTTAATGTTGCCAGAAATGGTATCCATTGTAACGATCCGTCCAATGTTACCATCAGGGGGAATACTTTGTACAATAATAAAAGGGATATTAGTTTTATGCGTTGGAGCTATGGATCCATTACAAATCTTATCATCAAAAAAAATATTTCTTTCCCCACAAATGATTTACAGAAAAATATGCTGTACACAAATGGCGGTTTAAATACACCCGTTGCTACCACGGTAGCAGACAACCTGCGGTCACTGGGTTCTATTGACAGTAATTATTTTAATTCCCCTACTGATGCAGGCATTTTGCTGGATATGTATGAGAGTGCAGGCGGTCCTGCCATTCCTTCATCACCTTACTCTTTGGGTGCATGGAGAGCATTAAGCGGGCATGATATTAATACAAAAACACCTGCTCAAAAAATACAGCCTTATACATTGACCAATACCATTGGCAGTAATTTATTTGTAAATACACAGTTTGCCAGCAACATCAATAATATCACTCTCTTTAGCAGCAACGCTACAGCGGCCTGGGATAATACCAGTAAAATAACAGGCGTTGGTTCATTGAGACTCAATTTTACTGTAGCTCAGCCAGGCAGGTTTTGCCAGTTGCACAGCCCAATTGGAGCTGTCAGCAGCAGCAAAAAATATATTATTAGGGTTACCACTTACGGCACTTCTGCTAATGGTATTGTAAAAGCTTATATGAGAAAAACAGTATCCCCTTTCAATGATATTATTGCCCAGCAGTCACAGTCATTTGGTATTGGTAAAATGACTCATGAGTTTTTATTAGTTGGACCAACTACAGAAACAGCAGCAAGTTTTGTAATTGCGGTAGAAGAAGGTTCAGGTATTACTTATCTTGATGACGTTGAATTTTATGAAGCCAATGCTACCATCAATACATTTGAAAGCCAAGTTCGTTTTGAATACAATCCCACCAATGTGGTAAAAATTATAACGCTGGATGCAAAATATATTGGAGTTGACAGTACTGTTTATAATGGCAGTCTTACACTGCAACCTTATTCATCCAGGATAATAATTAAGGGTGGTCTTATTGACAGTACACCAATAGTTAATGCAGGGCTTGACAAGGTAGTAACATTACCAATTGACTCTATAATAATAAGTGGAACCGGAAGAGGTGGAACAATTATCAGCTATACCTGGACAAAAATTGCCGGCCCTGCCCAGTTTACAATTACTAATGCAACAAAAGCAAATACTGCACTTTCAAACTTAGTTGCCGGTACCTACTCATTTCAGTTGAGAGCAACTAACAGTGCAGGTTTATCAGGAACGGATACCCTGAGTATAATAGTTAATCCAGGAATTCTGCCTGTTACCCTGCTTGATTTTTCCGGCAGAAATAATGCAGGTAAAGTGCAGTTGCAATGGCGTACCACTTCGGAGGTTAACAGCAGTCATTACATAGTGCAGAGAAGTGCCGATGGCCGCAGGTTCGAAAGCATTGGCCGAATTGAATCTAATAACAATGGCAATTTGCAAAACAACTACAGCCTGCTGGATAATTCACCGGTAAGAGGTATTAATTATTACAGGCTTGCTATGACAGACAGGGATAACAGTGTTACTTACAGCAGAACGATCTCTGTAAATTTACTGGACAGCAAATCATTCAGCATTGATAATATTTCTCTGTCATCAAGTGCAGCTGCTGTAAAAATAAATGTGAACAGCAACCTGCAGCAGCTGATTAACTTCAGGGTGGTAGATGCAGCAGGAAGAATTGTAGCAGCAAAAAAATTACAAATTCAAAATGGCGCAAACATTTTAAACGCTGATATACCGGCAATCAACAAAGGGATATATTATATCAATATATTTACTGACACAGATGCCGTAACTAAAACGGTGTTGAGCGAATAACAACAGTACTTAAAACCATCACATAAAAAACGAAACCGTCTCATAAAAAATGAGGCGGTTTTTTTGCAAATAGTAAATTGTAAAACAGCAGCAACCTGTTTCCCTGCTCAAAAAAATCATAAATAACCACAAACTAACAACTGCAAACCACAAACTATTTATATTTGCCACCTTAATAACCAACGACTATATGAATTATAAACGGATCAACAACATTACCGGATGGGTAATATGTCTTATTGCCTGTGCTGTATATATTATGACAATGGAAGCCACGGGCAGTTTTTGGGACTGTGGAGAATTTGCTTCCAGTGCTTACAAATTACAAATTCCCCATCCACCAGGAGCCCCATTATTTGTGTTGATTGGCCGTTTGTTTATGGCTCCCTTTGATGCAAAACATGCCGCCACTGGGGTAAACCTCATGAGTGCATTGGCCAGTGGCTTCACCATTTTATTTTTGTTTTGGAGTATTACCCATTTTGCAAAAAAGCAGTTACTGAAAGCTACGGGTGAATTATCCGGCGAGCAAACATTTACCATCATGGCCGCCGGTGTGGTTGGTTCATTGGCTTATTGTTTTTCCGATTCATTCTGGTACAGTGCAGTGGAGAGTGAAGTATATGCGCTGTCTTCTTTTTTTACAGCCATCGTTTTTTGGGCTGCATTGAAATGGGAAAGTGCAGTAACGGAGGAAGAAAAAATTGGTATCAAAGGACATTTTACCGGAGCCGACCGCTGGCTCATTTTAATATTCTACCTGATGGGGCTTTCTATCGGGGTGCATTTATTAAACCTGCTTACCATTCCTGCAATGGTGATGCTGTATTATTTTAAACGTTATAAAGTAACCACCTGGGGTACAGTCATTGCTTTCTTTATTGGCTGTGCTATTACTGGGTTGGTTCAAAAATTTGTGATCCAGTATTCTATTAAAGGTGCTGGTATGTTTGATGTTTTATTTGTAAACGATTTTGGCCTTCCATTCTTTACCGGCTTTGCATTTTTCTTTGTGCTGATGGCGGTGCTGATATATTTTGGTTTGCGTATTGCCAATAAAAACAACTGGAATTTTTTAAAGCTTAGTTTATGGAGTCTTAGTTTTATGATGCTGGGTTACTCTTCTTATGTTACTACTTTACTGCGTTCCAGTGCTGATCCTGCAGTGGATATGTACAATGTGGACAATCCTGTGAGTTTGGTAGGTTATTTAAGCAGGGAACAATATGGTGATACCCCAATTATGTTTGGAGCCGATTTTACTGCAGGCAGTGTAACGGGTGAAGAGTATCAGCCTGATTACAACAGTGAAGATACTTACATCAAAACCAGTAAAGGCTACGAAAAGAAAGGAAGAAAACAAAGTGTCACTTATCATCCGGAAGATGAACATATTTTTCCCCGGATGTGGGATGCCGGTAATGAGCAGGGGCATGCACAATATTATGCTGATTATGCAGGAATCGTCAAAGATCCTAAAACAGGATTGTGGAGCAATAAACCAACACTGGGTGATAATATCAGCTTTTTTATGCAATACCAGGTAGGCTGGATGTACATGCGTTATTTTATGTGGAATTTTGCCGGAAAGCAAAATGATATACAGGGCAAAGCACTAAGCAATGTAAGGGATGGTAACTGGAAAAGTGGTATTCCATTCTGGGATAAAATCCGCCTCGGCGACCAGCAGAAAATGCCTGACAGCATGAAGCACAACAAAGCAAATAATAATTTATTTGCACTGCCATTAATATTGGGATTGCTTGGTTTATTTTATCAATATAAAAAAGACAAACAGGATACACTGGTAGTTGGCCTGCTGTTTTTCTTTACCGGTGTTGCCATTGTTATTTATCTCAACATGCCGGGCAATATGCCAAGGGAAAGGGACTATGCATTTGTAGGTTCGTTTTATGCATTCGCTATTTGGATTGGGCTGGGGGTAATATTTGTAAAAGATATGCTGGCAAAATTTATGAGTGGCAGCATTGCCAATTATTTAGCGGCGGCAGTTTGCATTGCTGCTGTACCGGTGTTAATGGCCAGCCAGGAATGGGATGACCATGACCGAAGTAAAAAAGTGTTGGCAAGAGACCTGGCCATTGATTATTTGGAAAGCTGTGATAAAAATGCCATCGTAATTTCTTTTGGTGACAATGATACTTATCCATTGTGGTATGCACAGGAAGTAGAAGGCATCCGCAGGGATATTAGGGTTATCAACTCCAGTTTGCTGGGTATCGACTGGTACATTAACCAGCTTCGGTATAAAGTAAATGAAAGCGACCCGATAGATCCGATATGGTCCATAGAACAAATAGAAGGTACAAGAAGGGAGCAGGTAATTTACAGCCCAAGCCCAACATCTGCGGATACCCCAATGGATTTATACAGCATGATGAAAGACTATGCAGGAAGCGATGAGCCAGCTAAAATCAGGCAGGCAGGAGATGGTACGATCTACAATACTTTCCCAACCAAAAAAGTAACCATTCCTGTAGATATTGATCTGGTAAGAAAAAATGGTACTGTCAATGCAGATGATAGTGTAACAAGCCAATTGCAATTTGACATACCTAAGCAATATTTATTAAAGAATGATGCTGCTATTTTAAATATCATTGCTGCCAACAAATGGAAACGTCCTATTTATTTTACGTCCGACAGGATTGGGCTTGGCTTTGATAAATACATTCGACAGGATGGTTTGGCAAACAGGCTGGTGCCGGTAGAAAATGGTGAAGTAAACAGGCCATGGGTGGCAGATAAGATGATTAGTAAATTTGTGTTTGGCAATGCCGACAAACCGGGTGTATATTATGATGAAGAAAACCGCAGGCACTTAAACAGCATCCGCCTGGCTTATGCCACAGCTGCTGCTAACCTTGCCGATCATGGCAAAAAAGACGAAGCCAAAAAATTACTGGAGAAGTGTGATAAGAATATGCTGGATGAAAATTTTGCTTATGGAATGGTATCTGGTTCTCAGCAGCACAATTATATTTCTTTACAATTTTTAGAAGCCTGCTACAAAGCTGGTGATACCACACTGGCGCAAAAAGTAAGCAAGTCGGTAAGGAAAGACCTGCAGCAGCAAATGGCTTACTACGCCGCATTAGGCGAAATGTCGGACGCTGAATTTCAACAGGCGCTGACTAAAAGTATGCAGATAAGATACCAGGTAGAAAGAGATAATTTTATTTCCGGCCTTAGTAATAAACTGCGTCCGGTGTATGATGATGCAGAAAGGGGTGCCCAGTTTTTAAAAGGCATTGATGCAATAGAGCAGCAATATGTAACTGCCAAACCACCAATGCTGGAAACACCTGCTGCTATTGACAATACGGCTCCTGTAAAAGATAGTGGAAAGAAGCAAAAATAAATTTTGATAAATGCGATTGATAAAAAACCTTCTGTTAACTGCAGAAGGTTTTTTTATTTAACAACCGAACTTATTGATACGCTTAAATGTTTCATAAATTGCAGCTAAATGTTTAAACTGATTACCCATTACTGATAACTAAATTTAATGAAAGGATTTAATTTTTCACACTATGATCCCAGCGAAAATGCTAAAAGCAAATTTGAGCAACTGCTCGATTTGTTTATGCAACTGCTTACTTATACCAACGGCGATGTAAGCGAAGCCATGCAATGGATGAATGAACTGGACAAAGAATACAAGCTCACCAACAATGAGTACGGCATGGGTGATTTTTTTGAAGACCTGAAAGACAAAGGCTACATTGATGAAGGCAAAGAAAAAGGTGAAATAAAAATTACACCCAAAACAGAACAGGGCATCCGCAAAAAAAGCCTGGAAGAAATTTTTGGCAAACTAAAGAAAACAAAAGGAGGCAATCATCATACTTTCAAACCAGGTGGTGGTGATGAAATCAACCCGGAGACAAGGCCGTTTCAGTTTGGTGATACGCTGGAGCAGATTGATTTTACTGCTTCTATCCGCAATGCACAAATTAATCATGGTGCAGAAAGTTTTCGACTGCACGAAGATGATTTGGAGATAAGAGAAACTGATTTTAAAAGCCAGACATCTACCGTGTTGCTGATTGATATTTCCCACTCCATGATTTTGTATGGCGAAGACAGGATAACACCTGCCAAGAAAGTGGCGATGGCAT
>JANMJU010000145.1:0-3023 GCA_031371545.1 Chitinophagaceae bacterium | reverse complement strand
CATTGTAAAATTGCTTCCGTTTTTTACAAAAAAACTTTTTTTATCTTCCTCAAAACTGGTGCTCCTGCCGAATATTAGCCACGCTAAAAAAGAAGCGGTTAGTAGCAAACCAATGAATAGCCATTTAATGATTTTTTTGCCTCGGGCCATAGCTGTTTTATTCTGCAGAAACTGGATAAAAGTAAAATAAAAACCCCCGTCAAAACAGGCGGGGGTTGAAAATATTTTTATAAATTTTTTATTTCCTGGGAGAATCCGGGGCCGAAGTGCCGGGAAGCTGTTGGGTACCGGGGGCAGGTTTTACCGGTGCAGTTCCCGAAGCATTATTGATCAGTTCATCAGCTTTGGATGAAGCCCCACCAGTTTTAGGAATAAAAACAGGTGACATCAAACACAATATTCCAACAATACCTGCAAAAAGCCAGGTGCCTTTTTCAAGGACATCGGTGGTCTGCTTTACACCCATCAACTGGTTGCCCACACCACCAAAAGTGCCTGATAAACCGCCACCTTTTGGATTTTGTACCAATACGATCAATCCTAATATCACTGAAGCAAGGATCACTAAAATTCCGAATAACAATAACATATTAAGGTTCTTTTATTTGATTAATTTTGGCTGCAAAGAAAGCGCTTTTGGCGGGATTGAGCAAACTTAATTTTTCCAGCACTTCTATTGCTTTTTTTGTTCGTCCCTGCTGCAGTAAAACTTCTGCCATGGCTTCTGTTACCACATCATTGTCAATGTTTGATTTTTCCGCCAGCTGCTGAATGTTACTTTCTGTATTATCCGCTTCTATTTCAGCTGGGGTGCTTGCTTTGGTCAACTGCTCCGCATGAATTTTCTTCATCGTTTTCAACCACTCTGTAAAACTTTTTAATTGCTTGCCCAGTTTATCTTCCGGCTTTACTTCTTCACTTAATTTAATTCCCACACTGGCAAAATAATCAGTGGTGTGCAGCGGCTCAAATAAAATGGCATCATCAGCAATATTTGCCGCAGGCATTTCAATGGAAAGTTTTATTGGCGGCATTTCAATTTCCTGTTCGGCTGCCGGGGATATTATTTCCTTTTCAATTTCTATTGTTGCTGAGCTTTCAAAAACAGGCGCTTCTGTATTTTCATTTTCACTGATCAACTCAACCCGTGCAGCTTCGTCTTTAATTGTTTCCTCTTCCTGCGTTACAGGTGGCAGTTCAATTTCTGGTGTTGTTTCCACTTGAACAGTTGGAGTTGATTCTATGAATTCAATTAACGCAGGCGCTTCAGTTATTTCAACCGCAACATTATTTTCCAATACAGTAATTTCACTTTCATCAATATCCGTTTCAGCTTCTTCTAAAGAAAATTTTTGCTGATCAACAATAGTGGCATGGGGCTTTGCTGCTTCCAGCAATTGAAAATGGAGCCAGTAATTGTTATTGAAAAGTGCAGCTGTTTTTTTTAGCTGCGTTTTATATTCGGGGGTATCTTTTTTTAAAAACTGCAACTGGTAAAACTGGGCAACAGAAAAAAAAGGATACGCTTCAGTTATTTTTTCAAGAAAGCTGGCAGTATCTGTACTGGCAGGATCTTTCTTAAAAACAGACTCAAAAAGCAAATCGTATTTTTCCATACAGCAAAACTATAATTAAAAAATGAACAGGTTATTTATTACCAGTTAGAAAATATTTTATTGAAAATGGCATCTACAATATTCTTTACAATTTCCTCATTGCGCTCTGCCTCCACCTGCGAAAGGTTTTGATTGGAACCAAAATCAAATGTACTGGACACATCGGTTTCCAGGCTTTTCTTATCATCTAGTGTATTTTTAAATACCAGGTGAAAAGAAACGGACAGCCGGTTGGTACTGGAAGTATTGCCACTGATACCTGTGGTAGTTACTGAATAATCAGACACATAACCACTGATATCATAGTGGGCATTGTCATCATTGACCTGTCTTAACCTGGTGTTGCCAATAATTTTTTGTTTTAATTTTTCATTCAATTGAGGCGCCAGGTTGGGGTTGATATAACGGGCCTTATTTTCAAGCCAGTTCACCCTAAATGTTTTTACTTCTAGCGGAATAGAAACATCTTTAAGAGAATATTTGCAGGTAGCACAACTAAACAGACCTGTAAAGCAAAAAAATAATAGTAATGTTTTCAAACTATTCCCTGTTGTTGCCCATTGCCTGTTGCCCGCTATCTTATTCTTCAATATCATATTCTTTCAATTTTCTGTACAGTGTTCTTTCGCTGATGCCTAAATCTGCGGATGCATCTTTTCGTTTGCCCCGGTGTTTTTTTAATGCTTTTATGATGAGTTCTTTTTCTTTATCCATAATACTCAGCGATTCTTCTACAGCTTCCATATGATGAATGTCTTCTCCATTCTGGTTAATAAAAACCGGCTGGCCGGGTTGGTTAAAATTACCGGATGAAACAGATGGTTTTAAATCTTGCAGGTTACCATCGTGATTGTTGTAAAATGGAACATGCTGTGGCATGGAAGGATTTTGCAAAATATCAAAAAACATTTTTTTCAATTCTGTCACATCTTTCTTCATGTCGAAAAAAAGCTTGTACAAAATTTCCCTTTCATTGGCAAACTCGTGCTGGTTTTCTGTATTTTTATTTCCCACCAATACCGGCAACCGGTTAAAATTATTTTCAGGTAAAAATTTTTGTAATTCCTTTGCCGTTACATTTTTTTCTTTTGATAAAACAGAGATCTGTTCGGCTATGTTTTTTAATTCTCTTACATTGCCCGGCCAGGTATAATTCATTAATAAATTTCTTGCATCTTCATCCAGTTGTACCGGCGATGTTTTGTAGCGGTCTGCAAAATCAGCAGCAAACTTTCTGAACAATAATGGCACATCTTCTTTCCGGTCTCTCAATGCCGGAACCCTGATGGGTACTGTATTTAAGCGGTAATAAAGATCTTCTCTAAAGCGGCCTGTCTGGGCAAATTCAATCAGTTCTTTATTGGTAGCTGCAATCAGCCTCACATCTGTTTTTTGTACTTTGCTGCT
>JANMJU010000109.1:0-51768 GCA_031371545.1 Chitinophagaceae bacterium | reverse complement strand
AAATAGCATTTTTTTTAGTATTAAGGATAAACGGCTTACAGGATTGAGCCAAATAATTTACTATTTGTTGTTAATATTCTTTTTCAAAATTTTGTTTGGCAGAAAATTAAAAGCAGGAGTTAAATAATGTCTAAGAAGTTTTAAACAGGAAAAGCAAAATGGCCAGCACTGCTAACAGGAATGCTGAAATAGCAATAAAAAGAAGAAGAGAGTTATTTTTTTGTGGAGTTTTGGCAGAAATAAATGAAGCCGATTCTGCAGAGAGGGATATTGAAGTTTGAATATTTACTGCCACTGCAACAGCTAAAGTGCCAGTGTGGGAAATAGATATTTCAAATTGGGGATGCACAGGTTTGCCACCAGGAAGATGGTCAATTAAAATAGTATGAAAGGGTTTGTTTTTATATTGATTGCCTGCTTTTACAATTGCTTCCTTGGCAGCAAATAAACCTGCGAACGAAGCCTGCGGATCTGGTTGTAAAATACAATACGCAATTTCTGCCGCAGCAAAATTCATTTTATAAAATTCATCTTCCCTGAAATCGTTCACCAGCGGCATACTGCTGATTTCTTCCACATCAATGCCAATAGCATTACCGGTGCCTGCAACACTGGATGAAATTGAATCTGCAGGTGCAGCATCCATGGGCAATAAAATTTCATCCTTACCATTTACAGAAGAAAGCAATTGCCCATAATTTTTGATGGAAAAATAATTCTCCACAACAATGCCTTCAGCAGCAAGGTTGGCATACATGCGGTGAAGCAAAATGGAACTTGCCACTGCCGACCTGTCAATAATTGTTTGCATACAGATTTCTGCTGCCGGTATTTTTGTATAAAGCGATACGATATTTTTTATTTTTTCTTCCATGCTAAAAACCTTTTAAGCAACTCTGGCAAATGTATGCTTCCTCACCTTTAGGAGTAATGCATTTTGTAAAGCCAACATCACTCAAATCTTCTCTCAATGTTTTGAAGCATTTAAAGCATTTGATATTTTGATGAACACCGGGATGATGTTTTGACTGGTATGATTCCAGCCTGATTTTTAATTCATGTAAAAACTGGGCAACCAATTTTCCCTCCGTTACCCGGTGATCAAACGTAACACTGAGCGTACAACGATTCAATTTTTCATCAATAGAAGATACACCAAGAATGGCGCTGTTCATCATATTTACCAGCGGCTTAAAAAATGATACTGCTTCTCCAGATAAATCTGTGATGGCAAAACTGATACCTGTTAAATCATCAATTTGCAATTTATCATCCAGGTATTTATTTGATAAATCCATGATCTCATTCTCCACCTGCCCTATGGTTTTGTTTGATGCAGCAGCAACTTTCAGCACTTTTAATCCTTTATCAATATCAACTGCAAAACCAATATTCACTTCTTTATAATATGCAATGGCATCTCCGGTAAAATAAGCATTGAGGAGTTTGTATTTTTCCAGCAGCCTGGCCGTTTCATAAATGATAACAGGCAGCAAAGAATTTTTTAAATATTGCAGCGACTCATTGATGTGCAGAAAAATTCCATCTGTATCAACAAGGGTATTGATTGTACTCGTTAATCCTGTTGACTGCACCGAACCCAGGAATTCTATTTCTCTTCGCTTATTAGAAGACAGTTTTTCAACAACTACTTTTTCTGCATCGGTTGGTAATAAGGCAGCGGTTTTCTTTCCCGATAAATTTGTTTTGTTGTCAACTGTTTTACTAATTCCCAATTTTTGCTCCACATCTGCTTTGCTCACAAAATCCCTTCCTTTAAAAACACTGGCGCTGATATCATTTGCCTGCATCAGTTGCATTGCCGCCGAAGAGAATAATGTTTCGCCTTCCCACACACCCTCAACTTCTTCCAGCTTTTCTTCGTGTTTTGAAAATGAAGCTGATGATTTATTAGGAACAATAATATTTTCAGGCACTTCATCTTTATCACTGTAAATATTTGCCACCACTTCATTTACTTCATACTCCTCATCTGTTTGACATTGGTAAGCAATATAACCATCCGCTTCTGCCACTACATCGTAGGTTGTTTTAGAAGTTTCAAATACCAGTATGATGTCTCCTTTTTTTACAGCATCTTTTTGGGTAAATAAAATACCAACTACAGTAAGGCTGGTATCATTTACTGATATTAATGGAACTTTTATTTGTTGTAAAATGGCCATTATAAAAATTTCATTTTTATTTCCTTAATGATTCTTTCTTTCTCAGGCAACACCGTATGCTCCAATGATTTTACCGAAGGTATGGGAACAGGATGTGCTGCAATTCTTTTAGCAATAATTTTATGCTCTACCATATCAGTAACCTGTGTTATCAGCTCTGCTCCTATTCCTGCATACGCACTGCCTTCTTCAATTACCAGCAGGCGGCCTGATCTTGCTGCTGATCTGCTGATGATATCAACCGGCAAAGCAGAGATCAATGACGGCACAATCAATACTGGTTTTAAATCTGTTGCTAAAAAAATATTGTTTAGTAAATTGTTTACGAGGTCGGCCATGCCACCGTAAGCCACTATGGTTATGTCTGGCACAGATACTGCCGGACGCACCATCACCACAGGATAATCATCTTCATTTATTTCATACACAAAATTAGGAGCCTGGTGATGCAGTATTTTTTTCCCGTAATCCGTTTTATTTTCAATCACAATCACGGGATGTTGTTCTTTAAGGATAGCATGAAAAATAATTGCCGGATCAAAGAATGTATTGATGGCCACCGTTTTTATATTATCAATGCCCACTAAAAATTTATCGAGTGTTTGCGAATGCGTAGGGCCGTATCCCCTGTGCCCGCCCATTGGTGTCCTTATCACCACCGGGCAGGTGGCTTTCCTGTTATACATGTGATGAAACTTGCTGGCGTGATTAACAATTTGATCAAAAGCCAGTGTAACAAAATCACCAAACATAATTTCTGCAAATGGTTTGTATCCATTTAACGCCAGCCCATTTGAAATACCTACAATAGCAGACTCTGAGATGGGTGTGGAGAAAACTTTTTCCGGTGCAAGAAAAGATAATTCCTTCGCCACTTTAAAAGCTCCGCCGTACGGCGACAAAATATCTTCGCCAATAAATACCACCCTTTCATCCGCAACAATTTTTTCTTTAAAAAAATTATTCAGCAACTCTACCTGTCTTTTATTGACGGGCCTTGCAGGCAGCCAGTTGTTGCTGCTGCCAATTTTATTTGGCTGATAATAGTCATCAATATGTTGTTCGTCTTCCAACAAAATATGCTCCACCATATCATTCACTTCCTTATTGATACTGTCGGTATAATTATCGTAATAAGCAGTTTGCTCTTCACTAAATTTGGTGAGATAATCTTTCCCCCAGTAGCTTTTTATTTCATCCGGTGAACGGTCATCATCACCTTTTGAATGAGGGTTAAGGCGGAAAGTTTCCACCAGGAAAAAGCAGGGTTTCATTTCTTCCCTCACAAAATGAATGGCAGTCTTTGCATCTTCCATCAACTGCTCCGGCTGAGATGTATGGCCTTTAAAAGTTTTGATGCCAAATGCTGCAGCCCTTGCCTGGATATCGCCTGCAAGGTTTACACTGTTGGGTGTAGACTGGGCATAAAAATTATTTTCACAAACAATCAGCAGGGGTATTTCCCATTTGCTGATGATGTTCATTGTTTCGTACAAGGTACCTTCTCCCAATGTTCCATCGCCAATGTACACCACGCCAATTGCACCATTCTTTTTTAATTTATTACCCAGTGCATATCCTGCCGACACCGGCACAATACCACCCTGTATGCCATTGGAAAAAAAATTATTATTACACAAATGCTGACTGCTGCCAATACCGCCGCAGGTGCCGCTGGCCTTGCCCAACAGTTCTGCCAGCAAGCCTCTTGTATCGCCGGTAAAAGCAATGTAATGCCCATGGCAGCGGTGGTTGCTGAAGACAAAATCTTTCTTTTTCAACTGCCCTGCAAAAGCCAGTGCAGAAAATTCCTGCCCCACACAGGTATGCACCGTGCCATTCAGTTTGCCTTCAGAAAACAATGACAAAAATTTTTCCTCTACCGTACGGATGGTAAGGGCTTGTTTTATTAGGCGGTGATGAATGCCGGATGCTGTCATATCCTTTCAGGTAAAAATTTTATCTATTTATGTAGGTATTCAGGGAATCCTTTAGCTGCCTGTTAAATACAACTGCACCTTTTAAATTCAAGTGTGTTGTATTAAAAAAAAAGTTATCCGGGTATACTGTTTTAGCAAAATTAAAAACAACTATATTTTCAAACCGTTTAAGTGAATTTAAAAATCCTTCTGCTTCAGCGTAATTTGTAAATTTATTGAAGAAAGAATTATGGTATGGTGCAATTACAATAATAAACTTTCTACTTTTATTTGTTTCAATAGTTTGCAAAAAATCTACTAAGAGTTTTTTATCATTTTGAAAAATGTTCTCAGTTGCAAGCCTGTCTCTAACTGATTCATCAAATTTTTGTTTTGAAAGTTCATTTTTTTCTATTGTAGCACCTTTATTGGAAAATGTTGTAAGGTTCAGTTTATTGTTCATATAATACTTGAAGCTTAGTTCAAAACTTCCATAGTATTTTAATAAAGGGAACTGGTAAATTGGCTTGTAACTTGATCCCAGTAATTCTTTAACAGCGGAATAACCAGCATTAGGGATATAGTAAGATAAATCACCAAGGCTGTAATTCAATCCATCCAGATCAAAATTTATTATTATTGGTGTTGTTTTACCAACTTTATTACATTCTTCTTTTAAAAAGAATAACAGCACATCATCCTGTATGCCAGACATGCCGTAATTAAATCCATTCTTTACAAGTGAATCAGGAATAAAGGAGCCTTCACACCGGGAAGAACCAAAAAAAGGAATCTCATCTTTGTGCAAGTCATTAATAATCCTGTTTACTTTATAGGCTCCCGATATTTCTGTTCCTAAAATTATTTTTTTTTCAAAAAAATAATTCACTGCAGTACCAATAACAATGCAGGCAGCAAGGAAAGGAAATAAAATAACAGCCAGAAACCTTTTAAAACTGGAAATAGATAAATTCTGCTGCATCATTTTTTCCTAGCATAATTATTAAAAATGTTATGAGGGCTAAAAAAAACACTGTATTGAAATATTTTTCTTTAAGCCGTGGCAATGAAATAACTGACCATAAAAGAATACAGACAAAAGTCAGTATAAGGTTGAGTGGCCCTTTTTCAGCACATAGCTGAGTCATGTTTAATGAAAAATCAAAAGAGACTAATTTCTTTATCAATTGTATTGCCTTAGAGAAACTCTCGGCTCTAAAAAATATCCATGCAAAAGTTACCAGCCCAAAAACTGTCAATTGGTTAATTAATTTATTAAAAATCCCAAACGAGGGAGCAATTTTATTTCTTATATCCCTGGTTGTAATTGAAAAAATTAAATAAAAAGCATGCAAAAAACCCCAGATAATAAAAGTCCATTTTGCACCATGCCAAAGGCCGCTGAGAATAAAGACAATCAATAAATTCCTTAACCATTTCCATTTCTCCACCCTGTTGCCTCCAAGTGGTATATACAGATAATCCCTGAACCAGGTAGATAAAGAAATATGCCACCTTGTCCAAAATTCCGCAATGGATTGAGAACCGTAAGGCTTATTAAAATTTATCATCAGGTCGTACCCCATAAACTTTGCAGTGCCTCTTGCTATATCTGAATAGCCAGAAAAATCACAATAAATTTGAATTGAAAAAAAGCAAACAGCTAACAAAGCAGATAAGGTACTTGCATTTCCAATATCGCCATATACCTGGTTTACATAAATAGACAGCCTGTCTGCCACTACAATTTTTTTAAATAATCCAAGTGCAATTAAGTTAAGGCCGGTAACTGCATTATCAAAACTGAAATATTTTTTTTCATGAAATTGGTGTAATATATTTTGCGGACGCTCAATAGGGCCGGCTACCAGTTGAGGATAGAACATTACATACAAGGCATAAATCCCAAAATGTTTTTCTGCTTTCTGCCTTCCATAATACACTTCAAAAGTATAACTCATGGCCTGGAAGGTGTGGAATGAAAGGCCAATTGGGAGCAGTATATTGAGGTAAGGGATTTTGTTTTTTAATCCAAAGTATTCTGCTGCAACTGATATGTTGTCATTTAAAAAATTGTAGTATTTAAAAACTGCCAGTACGCCTACATTGGCAATGATGCTTGCAATAAGGAATAATTTTT
Organism: Chitinophagaceae bacterium; assembly: GCA_031371545.1. GTDB lineage: Bacteria > Bacteroidota > Bacteroidia > Chitinophagales > Chitinophagaceae > Ferruginibacter. The sequence goes on along the minus strand of JANMJU010000109.1, from coordinate 45,523 downwards.
TCTTATGCCGGTCATTTTCTTTTTCCAGGAAAATACCTGCGGTGTAATCAATAACAATTGTAAAAGCCAGTATCAGGATATACACCGGCTTAAAGAACATATAAAAGAAACAGGATGCAGCCAGCAGCAGGAACCACCTAGTTTTATGCGGTAGCAGGAAAAACAGTGTAGTAACTACAATGAAAAAGAAAAAGAAATCGAGGGAGTTAAAGAGCATTAAATATTAAAAAATCAGTTTCACTAAATTGTCGGAATAAATAAATAATACTTTGTTATGATTTTTTTACAATCTGAAGGCTGCTTAAAAATTGTTCAATAGCAACCAATATCGCCTGTTGGTGAATTATTTGAAAACTAGGTTATACTTCTTTTAATTACCGGAACAGCAGGATTGCCTTTATAAATTGTATATGCAAGCAAGTTACTTTCGGCAACAGAATTAATACCAAGGATACTGTGTGTATGGCAGGTAACACCGCCAGCCACCACTGCCCTTGCACCAATCCATGCTCCGTCTTCCAGTATAATCGGGAAGGAGATGAAATCAAATGTTTCTTTTGTGTGATCGTGGCTGCCGGTTAATAATAAAGCCCCTTGTGAAATAGTGACACTGTTGCCAATCACTACTGCAGAAAGATTATCAATCCATACTTTTTCACCAATCCACGAATGGTTGCCAATGGTCAGTTTCCAGGGATATTTAATATTTACTGCAGGTTTCACCACCACTCCCTCTCCTATAGATGCCCCAAATAATTTGAGCAAAAAAATCTTTAACCCTGAACTGATATTGATTGAGTTTTTAAAAAATAAAACATTGATACAATACCAAACTATTTGTTTCAGCTTGCCAGCACCGATATCAATGCTGGTTTTATAAGCAGCGTTATTAACCTTCTTTAACGGTATCATTGAAAAAGATTTTTATAAGACGTAATCAAATCCGGTTTACTGATAAATATGTGTGCATATTGCCAGGCAGCTTTTGCATATTCATCAAATTCTTCCTGCGAAAAAAGAGCTGCTGCATTGATTGTTTCTGTAAATAAGCCTGGCTTATTTAATGAATAATCCCAGCCGGCTTTGGCTTTTTCCAAACTGAGCCAGGGTGTTTGATCGCTTATCAATACGGGTCTGCCTGCAAGCATGGCTTCAAAAATAGCGTGTCCAAAATTTTCGCCGGTGGTTGGTAAAATAAATAAATGGTGCTGCCGAATTAACTGCCCCAGTTCATTGTTATTTTTGGCTCCCAGGTATTGCACTGTAATATTTTGTGGCAATTGCTTTATCGCCTCCAGGCATTTATTCCAGTAGGTTTCATCTTCCACAGGGCCTATTACGGTAAGTGAAATTTTTTGTGCGGCAGCATTTAAACATTGCAACAGGTAAAGCAAATTTTTTATCGGCACAATACGGCTTGCAAAAATACATTTCAATTCACCGGCTGTTTTTTTACAGGATTCAAAAACTGGTTGATAGATGTCGGGTAAATTATCCGCAATCAACACCCGGCTGCCCGGGAAATGCTGAAGGATTGCTTCTTTCTCCCGTTGGTTGGTGGCATGAAATAAAATTTTTTTACTGATGCCCATCCATTTGTATAAAAGCAGCAATGGTTTTTTCTTATAGCTTTTCAGGCTGAGGGCACTGTTATACAAAGCTCCTCTCGGGCACACAATTACTTTTGCTTTAACAGCATTTGTAAACTTTAACCACAATGGGTAAACAACAAATAATGGTGAAAATAAATGATTCAGGTACAGCATATCTGCATCTGTATTTATAATCTGTTCCCTTAGTTGTTTTGCTGACAGCGACTTTTTTTTTGCATAAAAAATTTTCACACCGAGGCTGCTGTTATCTGTCCAGGCATTACTGGTAATTTCAGGATAAGGGTCAGTGTTGCCATGATCTGTATCGGTAGTAAGTACCCAAATATCATATTCCCTGTGCAATGCCGTGCAAATATTTACACAGGACTGTATGGGGCCACCAGCTTTGTACCCGGGAGCAAACCAGTCTGTTAAAATGAGTAATTTTTTTTTTGATTCCAAAGCAATCAATTAATATTTTCCTCACTGGTTTCATCTCCCTTTCCGTGCTTTTTATATGCCACATCAAAGAAATAGATCATGGTAAAAATAGCAATGTAAGCAACAATATTAAACCAAGTATGATTGTCAAAATTGAAAGGCGATTTCCATTGTTGATTGATGGCCACCAGCAGCAGGCATACCCTTACTACATTAATTGTCCAAATTACCAACACACCGCCAACCATCCATTTTATTTTATTTACAAACGGGATAGTATTGGCAAAAACAAATGCAATCCAAAAAAACAATACGCCATAGCCAATACAATCATATCCAATATGCACTGCATTGCCACCCTGTATTTTTATTGTGTACACATCGGGAAGATATACCTGGAAACCGGCAAACTGGAGAACAAATTTTGAACAATATAATAATCCTGCTCTTAACCAGGCCACATAGTTGATATACTTATCAGCAAAGGGTATATAAAATCCCCCGGGTGAGCTGATACCAATAAAAGCAATGGTGCCATAATACAAAACACAAAAGCTGAGTATAAACTTAAAGAGGTATTTTATAAATGATTGCTGCTTCATCAAACAATTAAACGGTAACTCAAATACTTAATGCTACAGGTGGCTCTTCGTTAGGTTCATCGATGCTGAGCATCTTGACCAGTGCAGGAAAGAAAAATTTTATGAGCACCACAAAAGTTACTATTGAAGCAAACAGCCTTCCCAGCAGGAAAGTACTGTCCATTTCCAGCGCATTTAACTCCATAAAAAATGCACCGGCTGCAGCATAGTTAAAAATAATATTATCAGAAGACCTACGCAATAAATAATAATAAACAACTGCATATAAAGTACCCAATGCCAGCAGCGCAAGCATCATTCCATACAAACCAAAATCAATATAGCAATCTGGAAAATATCCAAGGCTGAAGGAAACACCTTCTGCCCGGCCGGCATATTTGATACCTGTATATTTTTTTGTTTTTACGGTAGCTTCATAATTAGGCTTATCTGGATTTAAAATACGTGGAGTAGTAGTAAATTCAATGCTGGCAAGCCAGTTCTTTCCATGTTCAAAAGGTAAAATATCCGGAACCCTGTCAATCGTTTTTGCGAAATGGTAAGTGTATTGCAGCCGGTCTAATGAGCCTTCTATAGAACTGTTTAATCTTTCTTTATTTACGGTCTTCGACAGATCAATCAACTTATCTACTGCCTGGTCTCTTTCCACCACTACATCCTGGGTTTGATTACCGCCATTTAAAAAGCTGCGGTAATCAGTTTTGATAGCAGACCATCCTAATGCAAAAAAAATAAGACCGGTTCCCAGCAAGGCGACAAAAAATAAATATTTAAAATCTAATTTTTCAACCAGGCTGACACCCAAAATAATTAAGAAAAATATTACTGTTTTAAAGTCGGAAAAGAAACCTAAAAAGCCGGTAAAAAACTCCAGGGCAATGAATAGCGCAAATAATTTCTTGTTCTCATTTTTGAGGATACACTGGTAGCCAAACAAAAGAAATAACAGCCACTTTACTTTTACAAAACTAAAGATAACCTGTGTGAGCCCGCCAAAGGCAAAGGCTACTGACCCAAGAAATGACGCAACGAAAAATGAAATAAGATAAGCATACATTACTTTCCTGGAAGAAAACCGGGTAACACTTAAACGAAGGCTGGCAAAGGTTTGTGTTGGCAACCTGTTGTGAACATACATGATGGGAAACATCAAAAAAGCAAGGCCAATACAGCAGGCCACCGTAGCAATTGACCTGGATGGTGTATCATAATTAATATCCTTATCCAAATAATTGCACAGCCATACCCCGGCGGCAATCTGCAAATAATGCTGAAATATGAATAGTGAAAACACACCTGGTTTATAAGGTTGCTGTACCACATAAAGTAAAACAAGAAAGGTAAGCAGGGGTAAAAAAACATAGAACCCATTTTGTATAAAAAAAGAATAACACAACAGGCTGATAATAAAAAACCAGGAAATTGCATCTATTTGTATTCTCTTCATTTTGGGAAATGTATCTTGAAATGATTTGGACTAAAAGGCCTGTATCTTTAATTAAATACAGGCTTTATTTTTAATACTCTGTGTTTTATATAAAAAAAAGTAAGGATAAAAATATTATCAAACTGTGCTATTATTCTGAAAAAATCAAATGCCTGTTTTATTCTTCCCCGGGCTGCTTCTTTCAGCATCAGGGTATAATAAAACAATAACTTTTGGCTCCTCAATAATCTCATTCCTTCTTTTTTTTGTGCTAACGTAGCATAAGAAAACAGGTACCTGTAAACTTCCATATCTTCTTTGAGGTGGTAGATAAAATATTTTTTTTGATTGCTTAACTGCCCCTGGTGATTGCGTAATTGTATCAACGGCTTATTGATAAAACCCACTTCAAAATATTCCGCTATCCTTACCCACATATCAAAGTCGCCGCTTATTTTCATTTGCTCATTAAAATAGCCAACTTTATCAATGGCTGCTTTTGTAATGGCAACATTCGCAATATTGCCGGCAATCGATCCGGTAATACAGGCAATCCTTGTGTGCAGTGCTGTTGATATCACCGCAGGCGTATGATCAGGCTTATTCAATAAAAGCTTGTAGCCATCTGCATCTATATGATCCCTGCCGGTATAGCTAAACCCAATTTCGGGGTGAAGCTGATGAAAATTTATTATTTCTTCTATACAACCGGGGTTCATTACATCATCCTGCGACCATAATTTTATTATTGGGCTGGCACTTTCTTTTATCAAAAAATTGAGGTTGTAGAAAAGCCCTTTGTTTTGTTCGTTTTGGTAAAGCCTTATCCTTGTATCTTTTAGTGATTGTAAAAAAAAATAACTGTTGTCTGTAGAACAATCATCTATTATTAAAAACTCAAAACTTTTGTATGACTGGTTCAATACAGAATTAACGCATTGTTCCAGGTATCGCATTCCATTATAAACAGGTAATATGATTGATACAGAAGGCATGTTTATTTTAATCCTGTTGAGGAGTATTTTTTCAACATTTGCATTCACAGTTTATTCATGAATACAGTTAATGGCTCTGTTATATTTTCAAAACTGAACCTCTTTATCATCTCTTTCGACTTGCTGCCCATCGCTGTTAATACATCTTTATTTTTCAGCGCCTTTAGCAACAGTTGTTCAAAAGCCGCTGTATCATTATCATTAATAATTATTCCATTTACATTTTCCTGTACCAGGTCTATTGTGCCACCTGCTTTGCCAGATGCTACTACTGCCTTACCACAAGCCATCGCTTCATTGAGCGCCAGCCCCCACGTTTCTCCAGGCCCGGAAGATGGAAGCACAAATATGTCGGCCATCCTGTACACTACCGGCATTGCCTGCTGGTTTTGAAAATCAAGAAAAACAATTCTTTCATCTGCTTTGGCTGCCTCTTTTAATTTTTTTTCCAATGCACCGTTACCGGCAAAAAGTAATTTCAGTTTTTTATCTTTTATCTTCTTCAAAGTATCAATTAACAAAAAAGGATTTTTCTTTTGTTCTAATTTTCCTGCAAAAAGAAGTACCACATCATCTTCGCTGAATCCAAGATCTTTTTTCCTTTGTGCTGCCTGCTGCAGGTACTGGTTCTCCCCTTCCTGGAACCTTGCATTGTCAATTGCATGAGGGGCATAAAGCAATTGTTTTTCTTTTAATCCATGTGCCAGAAAATATTTTTTGTTATTGGTACCTGCATACAATGCAGCAGTTATATGGCTGTAAACCCATTTTAAAAAAATGCGGCGGAGGAATTTTTTAATACCGCCCGTTTCATCCAGCAAAGTAGAATCGCCACGAAATAAAACAGTTTTCTTTTTATGAAAGTACCTGATACAACGCAGGTGGCTGTGAAAAGCCCAACCAAATACAAGCACTGCATCTGGCTGCCATGCTTCAATTTCATTGATCAATGTTGGGTTGATCAATCCTTTAAAATGATGGGTACCGGGCTCGGTAGAAATATTGTTTACAAATTTGTAATCATATCCTTCCAGTAAGGGAATATCCCACTTTACTACTTTACCAAAGCCGGGGTCAAATTTTTCTTCTGTTTTTGTTTGCGACCAGGTATAAAATACTTTTGGTTCCACAATGCCTTCCCTGTTAAGCAATGCAAACCACGGATCATTATACTGAATAGGATGAGAAGTAATTATGGCCAGTTTTTTTTTCAATTATTTTTTTGCAGGGTTGATTGTAAGGACAAAATAGACCTGCTTAATTGCTGTACACATTCGGGATCTTTTTCTTTCCATAATATTTCGTCACCTGTTTTATTAAGGCCTTCTCCACGGATTTGCTTTTGCCAGTCATCAAATGGCCTCAGCACAATAGCATCTGATAAAAAAGCACCCCAGTAACTAAATGTGCTGCTCTTTGATAACACCATTACTTTGCTTTTCGACATCAGTAAAATATCCAGTATATCAGGTTTGTCTTCTGCAATTTTTGTATGCGGCAACAGTAAAACTTCTTTTACCTCATCAGGATGTGCATCTGTAAAAATCGTAACCGGCAAGTCTTCACCAACAACTGACCGGACAGCGGTAATACAATCAATAAAGAATGATAATGGCGTAACCGGATTGGCAATTTTAAAATCCCCCCGGCGAATGTGTATAGCAATTGCTGGTGTTGGGTATCTATGTAATTGCTGCAGCAGTGCAGGAGTTAAGATTTTATAAATCTCATCCCTGATGAAATCACGGTGTTGCCTGATATCAAAAAAAATATCATCGCTGGTACTGATTTTATTAAATACAAAAAGCCTATTTGCATTTTTCTCTTCCTTCTCCAGCTTCTTTACTTCGGGGTCTTTTATTATTGTTGCAGTAAGGGCATACAGGTTTATCAGCAACCTTTCTGCAAAACTATTTTCTTTAAAGTAACCAATATACAGGCGCTTCTTTCTTTCATTTCTTTTCCAGGCACCCAAACGAAAACCCCACCAGGGTGCAGCAGTAAATGACAGTCCATTTAATTCAGCAAACAATTTTGCTTTAGCCCACACCAGCATCAAATTGCCTAAACCCGATTTGGGAAATTTTACATATACTTTAGACATTATATCTATTTTCAAAAAAAATTTGACCAGTCATTACAGATGATTATTTTTTTACTGCCCTGTATAAAAGCTGGAAGCCAAAAAAACCTTTTGATATTTTTATAAGCAATGAATAAATCATTTTTCTAAAGCCGGCAGGTAATATCTTTTTAAAAATGCTGTTTAATGGCAGTTCTCCTGTTACGGTTGCAATATCAATTGTAAAATGATGCAGCATCAACAACTGTTTAGCTGTATTAAAAGTGTACCACTTTACATGAGTATAATCCCAAATGCCCGTTTCTTCATAATTAAAATTTCCCATCAGCAATGACCACCTCGATCTGTATTGCAACAGATTGGGCAATGCTACAATCAGCACTCCGCCTGGTTTCAATACCCGGTGTATATCATTCATCAGCTGCTGTGGATAACAAATATGCTCCAGTACATGTGAGCATATTACTACATCGTACAAATCACTTTCTGTAAATGGCAATCCATTTTCTGCATTGTAAACATATACCTGCCGCATGGTTTTTTCTGCACCCTCTTTCTCTTTTTCAGAAATAGTAATTCCATCTACAATACAGTTTCTTTCACTCAGCAACCTTGCATTAAAGCCATCGCCACAGCCTACATCAAGTACATATTTAGCCCCTGGCGGAACAAGGCTAATCACATTCATATTGCCACTGTCGGAATATACTTTTTCTTTACTCTCCTTTGTAGTAACCTGCTGCAGCATTTATTTGGTTATCTTTTTAAAAAAAATCTATACTATTTTGTCTAATAAATCTGCCAGTACTTTAGTTACACTGCTGGCGGAATATTGTGCAAATAATTCTTTATTGATATTATCCGAATGATAGTTTTTTATAAACTCTTCAAATGTTTTAAATGCAGGAATAAATTGTTGCGCCACAGTTTCCAATCCCTCTTCTCCATTAAACGGCAACACAATGCCTGCGCCTGATTGCTGCAACACTTTTACTGCTGTACTCTGTTGATGCAATATGGCAAAAATAGGTTTGCCCGACAATACTCCCTGGTATGTTTTTGAAGGGGTGTAATGTGGTTCGGTACTGCCCAAAATAAAAACAGCACCGGCAATATTCAAATGCACCAATACATCTAAATAAGGTATCCTTTGGGCATATTCAAATACAACTGTTTGCCACAGGTTGTATTTTTCTGCCAACGGTTTTATGTTATACGATTGTGGGTCATCCGGCAATTTACCTGTGCCAATAAAATGAAATTCCACGTTTTCAAAATCTGCAGGATAATCTTTTATTGCAGCAAATATTTTTTCCAGTAAAGTGTAAGCCTTTGGCAGCATGGCGCCGGCATATACCAGTTGAAGTGTGCCGGCTTTCTGTTTAAATAAATAAGGTTCCATATCCAGTTTTGCCACTGCTTTATGATCTGCTGCTTCGCCGCCATAAGGCATTCCCCCAAACAAAGCCTGCTTTGATAAATATGGATTCCTTTCAATTACGCCCTGGTAATATCCTTCTGCCACACCTGTTATCAGGGATACTTTTTTTATTGCAATGGGCTCTAAAAACTTTGCCAGCTGTGTGCTGAACCAATGCCGGGAAAATCTTTTTTCACTTCCCGGAAAATGATGCACCCAGGGGTCAATATAATCAATACCATATTTTATACCCGTGCTGCTGTGCAGCCATCTGCCAAGCAATGCACAATAAAAAGATGGAATGGGGATATACAAAAAATCAATTTTTTCTGACCGGATCAATTGCTTTGCTTTTTTATATAATTGAAAAAAAGCCCTTAACCCAATATCACCAATCAGCCTTGGTTTTGTTACTTTAAAAGCATTTACTTTTTCAATTCTTAAACCGGGCGGCAACAGTTTTTCTAAATTCCGATCCAGCTTTTCTTCATAATATTTTTCATGCACAGTTAGTATTACAGGCTCCCAGCCAAAAGATGGCAGGTGCTGGGCAAACAACCTTGGGCGGTGAACCCCGGCAAGATTAGAAGGTGGAAAATGAGGATAAAGAAGCAGGATTTTTTTCATTAAAAACTATTCATTCTTTATTCGCCGGCCATCTGTTTCCATGCATTCAATAAAGGCGCTGATTCATTTTCCCAATTAAAAGACCGGGCAGTTTCAAAACGATTTTTTTTGGCAACTTGTATCGCTTCTCTATTTTCTATAATCTGCTGAAAAGTGAAACGCAGCTTTTCATGTATTAAAGAAGTGCATGTTCCATGCAGCGGATGTTCCGCTAAAAATACTTTTTGTGCCGCTGTATCAGAGGCAATAATAAATAAGCCTGCCTGAAAATAAGACCATATTTTATTGGTGAGGCAGATATCCCTGTTTAAGTCAGCAGTACCGTCTTCTATTGCAAGGCCAATATCGTATTTGCTTAACTCCCTGTTTAGTTCTGCCTGCGGCATAGAAGCTATACAGTGTACATATTTTCTCTCTTTCAATTCCTTTAAAAAAAAATTGTTTCTAGTGTTTCCAATCAGTGTGAGAGATATACTATCACTGAACATATCTAAAACAGGCAATACTTTTTCCAGCCCCCTGTTGTAATCTATGTATTGGGAAAACCATACTAAATTAATTTTTTTAGTTTCAGTAATATGTGTAACCGGCGCAATAAATTCTTCTTTTGAAAACACATTATTGATAACTATTGATGAATTGCTTTTACCAGTCAATAGTTTCTCTGAATATAGTTTTATCATCGGCGATGCAAAACTTGTGTAGGCAGTTTTAGGCATCAATTCTTTCATTAAAAAACTTACCGCCTGCTTTACCAGCAAAGGGCTTTGTTCGCCGGGATGGTAATCTTCAATATCTAAGGCAAATGGAATGTTACTTTTTTTTGCTAACCGGTAAGCTGGGTAAAATGCAGCCGGGTTATGGGCAACCACAAAGTCTGCTGTTGTTTTATTTTTCTTTGTCCATTGCAATATCAACCAGGTTCTTTTGCTAACAGCCATAGCCGATAAAAAAAGAGAAGCCGGAAAAAAAACAAGCAGGAGCCTGCTTATTTTTTCAACTACTGAAGAGAGTAACCACGCCGGCAATTCTTTTTTCGTTGTTTCCAAATAATTAAAACAAACATCACTCAATTCCCTGTTTAGTTCTTTTTCAATTTCATCCGACCAGTTGTGAAGGTGAAATGCCAACACCGATACTTTAGCACCCTTTGACCGTAAAAGCTTTACTTCTTTTAAACAGCGTGGATTGCAGGCAAGGTTGGTACTGGTGATTACTAAAACATGTTTTCCCTGGTACATTCAATAGTGGTGTTACAATTATCTAAAACTGTTAAAATCTGGTTTGCCAAGTAACGACAATAAGAATAGTTTAAAGCGCTTTGCTACCCGCCATCCAAAAATACTGGACAGTAATACAAACATTTTACTGCCTTTTACTTTTATGTCTGCCCCACCAAGCCTGTCAATTTGCTGTTCTATTTTTTTATATAAATCCAGGTGTACCGGATAAAAAATATAAGCCCAAACCTGTAATGAATTGGCGCAGGCCTTCCTGCTTTTGGCATCATCCCTCACTTTTAATATTTCCTGAGTACCCAGTGTTTGCGAAAGCAATGCAGATTCCATGTGCTTTCTTGACCCACGCCTCGACAAAGAATTTTCCATACCGCTCCTGTACATCAATACTGCCTCTTCACAAAACAACAGCTGCGTGCAGTTTACTATCACTTTTGTCATAAATTCAAAATCATCGATCAGGCTCAGCGATTCATTCCACAGGCCAACTTTTTGTATGATATTTCTGGGTATTAGAAAAATACCCGGCTGTGTCATATTCGTTCCATGTCCGGTTAATGAATCCACCACCCAGTCAATACCCGGCATGTCTTTCCAAACAATTTCGGGGGTATACGTAAACGTGTTTGCATCATCTCCAAAAAAACGCCCCCATTTGGATGAGGCAATGCAATCGGGATTATCCTTAATTCTTGTGACCTGTTTTTTAATCCCATCAGGATTGATCAGATCATCAGCATCCATGAATTTTATAAATTCACCTGTACTCATTTTAAAAGCACTGTTTCTTGCTGCTGCTGCGCCTTTATTTTGCTGCTTTAGATATTTAAACCTTGTATCTGTTATTGATTTCAATATATCCACCGTGCCATCTGCCGATCCATCATCTACAACAATTATTTCTACATTGGTATAGCTTTGGCCAAATAAACATTGCAGGGTTTCTGCGATGTACTTTTCACTGTTGTAAGCAGGAATGCAAATTGAGACTAATGGTGAAAGAGCATCCATTGAAAGAGCAGAAGGTAGAATCGAATTCTATTTTATTATTGAAAGGCGTTTTCAACTTAATTGTAAAAGCCAATGATTCAAAAAATGCTATTGGAAATTACAATTCACTTTATTTTATTATTTAAAAAAAGAGGTTAGATAACCTGCAAAAGAAAAATTGGTTTCTTTCATTATTTCTTTTACAGATTTCAAATCTTTTGTACGCCAGTAATACTTTGTCAAATTAATAGAATGCCTTTTTTTCATTTTACGATACAGGTATTTTATTTCTTTTGCAGTTAATGGCAATTGTACTTTTTCCAGTAATTCTTTAAAATACAAATACGAATATTTAAGGTATCCCTTTTGATTTTTATTTTCCTGTTCTTCATGAACACGGTAATAAACAAAAAGCTTTGGCAGCAATACAATTGGGCTTACAGATGCCATCCTGATATTAAAAAACATATCCGAAGCAACGCCAAACCTTACATCAAATCCGCCTGTTTGCAAAAATCTCTCTCTTTTTATAATAGTGCCGGTAGGTCCCATTGACAGGTACTGCCGTACAAAGAAATGCTCCTTTACAATCTTTTCGGATGACCAACAGTCAGATGTTTTGTCATCCATCTCATACTGGTAATACATGCCTAAATCTGCATCAGGATATTTTTCCATTTCAGCTACACAATAAGCCAGGCCAAAATCATAGATCGTATCATCTGAATCTAAGTATTTCAGGTATTTGCCACTTGCATAAGCAGCAGCTTTATTTCTATTTTGATAATCTCCTAAGTTTTTTTCATTCTGATAAACTTTTATCCGGGGGTCTTCTGCTTCATATTTTTTTGCGATGGCTAACGTTGTATCTGTTGATCCATCATCCACTATTATCAACTCAAAATTTTTATATGAAGATGACAATACACTCTCAATAGCTTCTGCAATATATTTTTCCCGGTTATAAGAAGTCATCAATACACTGACTAAGGTCTCCTGCATTTCCATTCTTTTGGTTCAGATTATTTTTTATTAATTAACCTGTTTACGATCCAGATATTATTTTCAGGTATCCCATTTTTATCATCTATAATGGGTTTGCCTTCTACCGTAAATATATCAAAGCCCCTTTCATCAAAAAAAAACTGAAGCTGCTCAAAACTTATTTTTGAAAGAAAATTAAATTCGAGAATAATATTTTGAACAACAATTTTTTCAAAAGGAAATTTTTCCAGCACTACAAATTCATTTCCTTCAATATCAATTTTTATCAAGTTAATTTTGAGTATGTTGTTAACAGCGGCAATATATTCCAGGGAGCAACTCAATACCGCCATCCCACCATTATTATCTGCAGATGCTACGGTGCTGCCCAGGTTATTTGCTGCAGGCAAATCTAAAAATACCACCTGGAATTTATCGGTAACGGCTGCATTAAAAATATGCACCTGCTCTTCTATTTTATTCAGCCGCACATTGGCTATCAGCCTGCCGAGTACCTGGTAGTTGGGTTCTATTGAATATACCTGTACCTGTTTATGTTGCTGAGCCAGCATACAGGTATACAGGCCAAAGTTGGTACCCACATCTACAAATATGCCGCCTTGCTGTAATATTTTTTTTGCCAGTGCCAGAGATGTTCCTTCATAATTTCCCTGTTCAATCAGTGTACGGGTTATCCAGTCGTTGGCATCCAGTCTAAACATCACTCCATCGGTATTTTTTATTCTGATACCGGATGGAAATAAAAATCTACCTGCCATAGTTTCCATCCTGATCTTTGCCGGATGAGACGGAAAGAGCAAGTATGCTTTAAAAATTTTTCCCAAAAAAGAAACTGGCTTAAACATATTAACCGGACAATTAAATTGGTTTTATTTTTTTATTGCTGCTTAGTTCAATTACTTCCCCTAACTGACTTCGTAATTATATTAGGCATCCATTTTTGATCGAGCCGGGAGCCGTATATTTTTTTTGCTTTTTTATTTTTACGTGGGGCTAAAAATGTTTTACAAATTTCATCTTCAATCAACCGGGTGTTTTGATGGGGATCAAATAATTTATTTGCAGTGGCGATACAAGTGCCGGATATACTGCCGGACAAATTTTTGTCTTCGGATAATTTACTAATACAATCTGTATACCCCGCCGGCTCATTGTTACTAATTTTAAATCCTGTAACTGCATCTGTAACCAACTCCTGTATTCCACCTTCAATATTATTTACCAAAGGTATCACGCCTGCCTTCATCGCTTCTATTAAAGTTACAGGCATGCCTTCATTTAAAGAGGGAAGAATAAAGTATTTCATTTTTTTAAGCAGCAATAAAACTTCTTCATTATTCATTATACCATACAATTTTACTTGGCTGTTAGCTTCCCATTCTGTTTCATTGTTGCTATCGCTATTTTTTTCTCCCACTATATGCCAGTTAAGAAAAATATTTTTTATCCTTAGCAGTTTATCTATCTCTGGAAGTAAACTGTAGCCTTTTTCTTTTGTCAGCCTACCAATAAAAATAATATTGTCCGCTTGCCTTTCGCTTTCATTGCAATCAACGGAAGGGACAGGAAAACGCAAATAACAGATATCATCTTTTCTCTCCGGAATCATTCCTTTCAGCTTTGCTGCCATATTATTTGCTATCACAATAAACTTATCTGCAGCAGCCTGGTGCAGCTGTGCCAGCTGGTAATAATAATCATAATCACCATGCAAAAAAGTAATTACAGGATTTTGCAAACCCAGGTTACTTACCATTCCCAACTCAAGCCAGTCATGTGTTACAATCACTGCATTTTCATCTGGCAGTAATTTCGACAATTGGGTGCAGGTGTAATAAAAATTCCAACCGGAGGAATAGTAAAAAATTTTTTCAGAAACAGCTCCTTTTAAATTATTAACCGGATAATTATCAACCTCATCTTTATTGATCGTATGTATGAGGTGGTTTTCTATTAAGGGATTGCTGGAAAATTGCAGCAGGCTTTTTATTACAGACAATACTCCCCCACCGCTTCCATTGTAAAAATGATATACCTGTATTTTATCCATGCTGCCCTTTGCCCATTTGTTCATAATATTTCATGGACATATCTATGACGGTATCTGCAAAATCTTTGCTGGCTGTTGCCCTTGCCTGTATTGAAAGTCGGTTTCTCAATGAAGCATCAAGAACCAGTTTCTTTACTGCCGTATATATTTCCCTGTAATTTTCTGGGTCGGCCAATAAACCATTTTTTCCATCTTGAATAATATCTGCCATGCCGCCATTGTTGCTGCCCACCACAGCTTTACCTGCTGCCATTGCCTCGATACAGGTATAAGAAAAACTTTCAAATAAACTGGGCAGCACCACAATAGAACTATCAGCGATTGCCGCTGGTAATTCTTCATATTTCAATCCATCAAAAAATGACACCCTGTTTAAAAATGGTTTTAATTTTTCCTGCATCCACCGGCGCATGGATTGGTTGCTATAAGGCCCTGGGCCGTCATCACCAATTACAGTAAAATGCCAATCAGGAAATTCTGCCAGGATCGATACCAATGCTTTGGTTGCATTCACAAGACCCTTCAACACATTCAACCTGCCAAAAAAAATAATCTTATTGTGATGATCATTTTCATTCATCGGTATTGCCAGAAAAGCTGCGGAAGGAATGAAAACATTTGGTATTACAGTAATTTTGTGAGCCGGTATGTTCCAGTTATTTACTGCCCAGCTTTTCATAGCACCCGAAGGTGCAGTGATGCCATCTGCCAGTTGTATAAACTGATAATCCGAATCTATATTTTTATCATACGGTCTCCAATAGCCCAAATCCCATTTCAGCCTTCTCAGTGCACCCATAAAAAACCGCAGCTTTGCACTAAAAGGCATGTATCTTTTCTTTAACTGCTCTACTAAATAATCAGGTGCATGCAGTTTCACTATTAACGGAACAGAAGGAAATGCTTTTTTTATTTCCCATGCATTGCCATGTATCTCTGCAGATTCAAGCAATTCAAAAGAATGAATGCTGTGCTCCTTTTTAAAAGAAGCCAGCACAGTAAAACGGAAATCATGTGGGCTACTGCATTGAGTCCGGTGAAGAAGTACTCCGTCTTCTTCTGTGATAGATCCCCTGCTATGGCTTCCGGCAAATACGTGTACATCCCATCCTTTTTTTGCCAGTAAGGAAGCTGCCTGTTTTGTATAAGTCCCTATTCCACCTTTTCCTGTATCTGGTGGGTACTCGTATGATATAAATGCGATACGCAAATTTTAATTACCCAGTTTTATTTTTTTTAATTTCCATAAAAGCCAGGACGGCATTAAGCAGGAAGCGATCCATATTTTTATTTCGGTCTTATCCATATGTAAGCCCTTGTATTTTTTTACCAACCGTATCAACTTTGCAGCAGTGTTCATCTCCTCGTTTATATAACTGCGTTCTGCATAATAGCTGGCAAAAGCGGCTAGTATAAAATTCACAGGCTTTATCTTAACGGGCCATTTTAAATTGACAGGAATTGTATTTTTTGATAATTGAAGCAGCAGAATTTCAGGAGCATTTAATTGCAAAAACAAAGCAGATTTTAACCGGTCAAATTCCTGAGTAAAAAATTCTGGCTCCGCTACTGATTTTGATTGAGGGTGCAGGCGGAAGTTAGTAAACACATCATCAACAGAAAGGATATTCTCCTGTCCATACGCCAGCAAATAACACCACCACAACTGTTTATCCATCAAATACCGCAGGTTTGTATCCAATGGGAAAAAAGCATCAACCCTTTTTTTCCTAAAAAAAGTACATGGCTGATCTATGATGCCTGTCTGTATAGTTTCGAACACATCCCTTTTAATAACAGAACCGGGATGAAGCACTTTAACGGAAATATCATCATCATTAAAGCCCCATTCCTTTCCACAAACTACATTCACCGATGGATTACTGGTAAATTGCTTAGCCAGTTTATGAAAAGCACCCGGCTCATAATAATCATCGCTGTTGATCCAGTTAAAAATATCACCAGTGCATTTGGCAAACCCTTTATTGATCGCATCTGTTTGCCCCTTGTCCGGTTCACTTATCCAGTAACTGATCTTTGCTTCATATTTTTTTATGATCTCAACGGTGTTATCCGTACTGCCACCATCAATAACAATGTATTCAAGGTTGGGATAATTTTGATTGAGAACAGACTGTATCGTTTGTTCAATGTATTTTCCCTGGTTAAAAGAAGGGGTAACGATGGAGATCCTTGGGTTGAGCAAATAATTATAATTGGTTACAAATTTTCAAATATTTTTATTTGCTGATCAGAAGCAGCAAAATACAAATACACTTTTCCTAAATGACTATTGCTGATAACTTCAGCATATTTAAATTCACTCAACAAAAAAGATTTCAATTCGGCTGAAGATGAAAATTCACTTTTATTATGCTCCAGGTAACTGACCCCGGGAAGCTTTTGAATACTTAGCCCGCTGAATATTCCATTTTCTTTTATCGCCTGTTTTATATTTCCAAGTAACTGAATTTGATCTTCTTTCCTAAGCTGCTCTATGGCTGCATCTATAATGATGTTATCATACAAACCATTTTCCTGTAGGAACTTGTTTTTTATATCATAAACCCGGTATTCAATATTACTTTTTTGATTAAAATTTTTTGCATGGCCAATTGCTGACTCTTCGATATCCAACGCCAAAACTTTACCTGCCTTACTGGAATAAAAATACTTTGTATTAAATCCATCGCCGCAACACAACTCCAGGACATTTGCCTGCTCTTTTATAAAAAAACAATTGAATACTCCTCTCTCTATCCAAAAATAATTTCCATTCGCAGCCCAAAGGCAATAGAGGTCGTGAAAGTGATTAAAAAATGCAGGTGCCACCCCTACTCCAGAAAAATCCATGTTCATTTCCATTCGCTGGGTTTTTGCCAAAAGGTTTCGCAGTTTCCTGTTAATTAAACGGATAATTTTTTTCTTCATCTGGTCTACTTTATTAAAAAGATCAATTGCTAATTAGTTTTTTAAACGTTCTGTGCCAGTCTTCTGTTCTATGTAATTCAATAACACTATCTCTTATTTTTTCGGAGCTGTTAAATTTAATTTCCCCTAAAATAATTGCGCCAATAACTTCCGCCATTTTGTTTGTATCAAATGGTTTTACCAATACCCCATTTTCATTATCAATGATGTATTCCCTATTTGAAGCATTGTCAAACGCAATAACAGGTACACCGCATAAAAGAGATTCATTTACCATCAACGGGCTTAAGTCCTCTACAGATGTACAAATAAAAATATCAGATTGCTGATAGAGGGTTGCCAGTTCGCTGTCTGAATTTTTATGTCCGCCTGCATCACAGATTCTTATATGCTTTAATTCTTTGAAATGCTGCCCGTGGTTTTCTATGTCAACACTGATCAAATCAACCATTCGGTTATTTTCGTTTTTATCCAAAACCATATCTAACAATACTATCATGGTTTTAAAATATTCCCATCCTTTCCTTATGTCGAATATATTCTGTGCGTTAAAAAAAATTTTGTAATTAACTTCAGCTAAATCCGGATTGGCAGCGGCAACATTAAATGCATCCGTATTTATTGCATAAGGCAGCTTATGGTAACTGGAAAATTTTATAGCAGCTTTTTCAAATGCGTTCACCCCGATACCTGATGAAGCTAAAAGTGTAATAGAAACTTTATCCAGGTTTCTTTTTTTGACAGTAAATTGTTTGTTTGCAAATTGCTTATTGCCGGGCTCAAGAGCCGGGCAATTACTGCAGTCATTTAAATAGCCGGTACAATCCCAAAAATAATGGCAGCCACCGGTAACCGCCGCCATATCAAGTGCATACCAGTACAACCTGATCTTCGCCTTATTTGCCAATTCAACGATATTGGCGCTATTCATTAAACCCAATCCTAACCAATACAAAATAACAACATCCCCGACTGCTACATTTTCAAGTATTTTTTGGATTGAAATTTTATTTAATTCAGATTTTGAAAAAAAACAATAACGGTCTGGTGCCTGCTTTTTTTTTTTGACACCAATCCTGTATGCATATTGAAGGATCCGGGATGTAAATACTTTTACAAGGCGCTTAAAAAGATTGACTATTTTTTTTTCTTTCTTTATTCCTTCAACTGTGTTTTTTTCAGCCTCTTTAATATCATCTGCCAAAAAAAGATAAGAATCATATCCAAGCTCCTTTAACCTCCAGTGTGTTCTGGAAACTGCAATACCAGCTCCTCCCTGATCTGTATAACTGATATTAATTATCCGCATTATTTATAAAAATTGCTGATCTTTTCTGCTATGTACTGTATTTGCGAATTATCTATTTCGAAAAAAAAAGGCAGGCGCAACAGGCAGTCTGTATAGAAGTCTGAATAAGGCAATATTCTGCCATCGTGTTTGTGTTTATAAAAAGAGCTGCTGTGAAGTGATATATAATGAAAGACCGACTGTATCCCATAATTTTTCATTTCAACTACTAAATTATTTCTCTCTTCATTGGTTTTGCACACTAAATAAAACATGTGTGCATTGTTTAGTGAATAATCACTGGTTTGCTGAAGCCTGCATTTATTTTCTGCAACCAATGGTGCTAAATATTCCTGGTATAATTTTTCAATTTCTTTACGCCTTAACTGTATGGCTTCCATATTTTGCAATTGCCCATACAAAAATGCAGCACTTAATTCTGACATTAAAAAAGAGGAACCCACATCAACCCAGCCATACTTATCAATTTCGCCACGAAAAAAAGCAGAACGGTTGGTTCCCTTTTCCCATATAATTTCAGCCCTCTTCAGAAATCTATCATCGTTTATTACGAGCATTCCCCCTTCTCCACAATGAATATTTTTGGTTTCATGAAAAGAAAAAGTGCCCAGGTGAGCAATACCTCCCAGCGGTTTCTTTTCTTTGTTTTCAGCCACATAATAATTATCTATTGCCTGTGCTGCATCTTCCACCACAAATAAATTATGCTTATCTGCAATAGCCATTATTTTTTCCATTTCACAAGCTTGCCCTGCATAATGAACTACAACAATAGCTTTTGTATTTTTAGTAATTAACTTTTCAATTTCACCAGGATGGATATTTGGATTTTCTGGTGAACTATCAGCAAAAACAATTTTGGCCCCCCTGAGAATAAAAGCATTTGCAGTGGAAACAAAAGTATAACTCGGCATGATGACTTCATCTCCCGGAGCTATATTGAAAAGAATTGCTGCCATTTCCAATGCGTCGGTACAGGAACTTGTGAGCAAACATTTTTTGAAGCCATATTTATTTTCAAAATACGATTGGCACAAATTTGTAAACTCCCCATTTCCGGAAAACTTTCTGTTTGTAATCGCTTTGTTAATGCAGTCAATTTCAGTACCAGTTACATAAGGTTTGTTGAAAGGAATAAATTCCATCTTATTTAATTGAATTAAACTTTGGTATTAATAATTTGCCGGGCACTTTAATTCCTTGGAAATAATGGATTTAAAAAAACTTACCGCCACTATTGTTTTCGGATACCATAAACATTTAACTGGTTATCCATATTGGCATAGGTTGATAATTCAATGAAGGGGTTTTGTGAAGTGAGCCCTGGTGCAGAAATATGCAAATGAAAACCGGCGGCTTTTAAAACAGTTAAAATTTCCGGCAGCTTTTGTTCCTGCCCAATAAACGAATGAAATTCTACAAAAATATTATCAACGTTTACCAACAGACCGGCGATGTCAGGAATTATTTCGCTTTCTGCACCTTCAATATCCATTTTTAAAAAATCTACTTTCCTGTTTAAGTAATTTTTCAGCCTGATTGTTTCTACTTCAATAATATTTTCTTTGTCATTCTCTTTTGCCACCCTGCCTCCATCCGCTCCTTCACTAAAAAACTGCAATGTTGTTTCGTTGCTCCAGCAAGCTTTTTTTACTAAGGTTACTTTCGATAAATTAAAACTGGCAATGTTATGTTTTAATGCATCAAATGTATTTCCATCCGGTTCAAACCCTACGATTTCTGCATCCGGAAACAGGCGCTTAAAATAAATAATGCTCAGCCCAATATTTGCACCACAATCTAAAATATATGGCGAGGGATTTTTTGTTTCAAACTTATAGATCTCCTTTTTGAATATCTCATCAGAAATAAAAAGGTAAGAAGCCCCGTCGGTAATTTTTACCGGAACGTCAAATAAGAAAGTGTCTGTTTTTAAAAATCTTGGCAGCTTTTTTATTCTTTCAAATTCTATGGTCTCTTTTTTGAATTTCGTATTTACCAGCATTTTAATACTCTTTTTCCACCCGGAAGGAATAAGTACTTTTAATTTTTCTATCATGCCAGTTTTTTTTCCTGTAAGACGTAATTAAATGCTTTCATATAACCTTCCACAACAGTATGAATATTTATTTCGTCTTTAATTATCTGAACAGAATGCTGCCCCATTTTTTCACAGGTATCAGGATTGTAAAAAAGATATTTAATCTTAAATTCAAGGCTGCTTTGATTGCCCTTTTCAAAGTACAAGCCATTATATCCTTCTTTAACGAGGTATTTTTCAGTACCATCACAAACAGAACAAATTACCGGCAATCCAAAAATCATTGCATCATTAATAGATAATCCACCCATGCCTGCCAGGGTATAAATGGAAGAAGACATCAGGTATTTTCCCAGCAGTTCAGGGTCATATACACCTCCAATAAATTTAACCGACTCACTAACCTGTAAGCTTACTGCCTGTTCCATTAATTTATCTTTTTCAGGACCATTACCAATGACCAATAATTCCATTGCTGGAAATTCTTTTTTTAAATTAGCAACAGCATTGATGAGCATATCAACCCGTTTCCATTCTACCAGCCGGCTTAGATGGATTATTCTAAACCTGTTTACAGGCAAAATAACAGGTTCATTTTCTATTTTGTTTTTTACTGAAAAATAAAGGTCTGTATCAGGTGAATTATAAGTAATGAATATTTTATCCTTTGCCACATCATAACTTTCAAAAATATCGTATGCCTTGTCTATGTAATTAACGTGTGCATCCACAAAATTAAATACGTCTTTCTGCAATGCTAAGTCAGTCAAATATTTCTTAAATGCTTTTCTGTCGAGATAGAATTTTTTATAGAGCAAATTTAATTTCAGCAAATTCATCCACTTACTTACAAAGCCGGGCAGTGAATTAAAAGATGGCAGTAAATTATCGTTTAGTTTATTTTTAAACTCCCTGATATGGTCTTCATATTTTTTTATATTTTCAAATGGTATTGACTTTAATATTATTTTGATATGCAGCTGTTTTAAGATTGCCCTTATTTTTTTATCCAGGAATATCCCCTTTATATGTGCTTCCGTTGTTAAGATTATATCAGGCCTGGTTTCTAAAATAAATTTATCCAGCTCAGGGAAATAATAATTACCTGTGCTGGTATCCTGCATTTCTTCCAGGCCAACCAATTTAAAGTTTACTCCTTCCTGTGTTTGAAATACGCCCTGCCAAATACTGTTGTCTTTGCTGTCAGGATAAACATATACTATTTCCACACCAGGCTGATTATTGATCTGGCTGGTTATTAAATTATAGTAATGGGTGGTACCCTGGAATAAGAAAAGAATTTTCATTTAAGAATTCACTAAAAGTGCCTGACGGTACAAATCAACTCACCAGGCCTTTTAATTGTAAGGCTTTAATAACGTTTTCGTCGCAGAGCAGGAAGTTATGATGATGATTATCCCAAAGGGTATCTACTACATGGGATTTTATTTCTTCATCAATGCTGATGAATTTATAACCGAGCGGTTTAAACATATTATTCAAGGCTACAGCATTTTCATCTCCAATTACTTCAACCAGTATTATTGGCCGGTCTTTTTTTATGCGCTGGTACATGTTTTCCAGTACAGGAATTTCATGCCCCTCCACATCTATCTTCACCAGGTCTATTTTTGGCAAAGCATATTTTACTTCAATATCCCTGAAAGTGATCGTGGGAACTTCTATTTCGATAACATCAGATGCGTCAGGTGTTTGAGGATGTACGAGGTAGCGGTTATCATTGATGCTGGTCATGTAATTTAACCGGTCTTTTATCATGTACATTTTTGCAGTGCCGGAAATATTGGAAAGCGCCGCCTGGATGGCATGAATGGTAAATTTATTCTTCTGCATATTTTTTGTCAACACATCAAAATTGATATCGATCGGTTCTATTGCATACACCTGCGCCTGTTCATTATTTGCTTTTGCTATCAATGAAAAAATACCGGTGTTGGCTCCAATATCTAAAATGGTGTTAGCCTCCGGGCAAAGTGCTGCCCATATTTTAAGCGATTCTTTTTCCCACTTGCCATACAACCCATCCCAGAAAATCTGCCGCTCAATCATGCTGTCTTTCCTGATAAACATGTTGATGGATTTACCCGAAATAGTATCCTTGATTTTAAAAAAACCTTCCGGAATAAACCCGGGTTCGTAATAATTGCTGAATATCTTTTTTACAAAAATTACATATCGCTTTTTAAAGGGAATCTTTCTGTATAAAAAATGGAGCAGTTTATTTGTCATTATTTAATTCGTTTATAAATATTGGTTTGAACAAAGTGGGGTACAAAAGGTATTGGGGCCAAATAATTTTGCAGCAGACTGAAATTTTGCAAATAAGATTCCGTTTGGCTAAGATAATATTCCCTGTCTGCATTATCTATTATCAACAACCCATTTTTCTTTACTTTATTTACCGAATGCTTGATGCAGGAAGGCCTTGCCCTGCCATCAATTAAAACCAGGTCAAAATACTCGTCCTCAAAACGGTCAATATAGGTTGCATAATTTTTAAATGTTTCATGCTTGTACATTTCACCTGAAGATGAATAATCATCTGGACTACTCATATCATGCGGCCTGTTTTCTATTGCTGGTTCAGCTGTTATTAAATTGCCTTCCCATTTTAATTGTTCCGCCGGCTTCAGGTTATTTTTTAAAATATCGTACCATTCTATATTGTGCTCTACCGTAATAACCTTACTTACCCGGTCTAAAAAAAACAAAGTAGATCCACCACCGCCAAATTCAAAGACTATGTCGGTAGGTTTCAATGTTTTTTCTAAGAAATCAATCGAAGAAAAATTGATCCAAGGCAATCGGTCTGCCACCGAACTTCTGGTTGGTTCCAGGTAGTGTTTCCATCGTCCAAAATATTTTAGATCCCTTACCGATCCTGGTTTTCCTTTGAAAATATTGCTGAATATTTCTTTAAAAAAAATTGTTTTGTTCACTTTGCTTCAATTTTATTAAATGTAAGAAACTGCCCCAAAGCAGTTAACAATCATCATTTCCAATATCCTCTACAAAAGGCAAATTTAGTTTATCCTGCAATGATCAGTAAGCCATGTATTGAAGGGTTTGTAAAATATTTATAACAATCCCAGACCTGTAATACTGAAAATATCTCAGGAATTGAATGCCTGTATCGAGAATGTATGGTCAATCAGAAAATCACCCTGCCCATCCGGTAAAAGGTTACCCGTTTTATAAAAGTCGCCATGCTCAACATCTATAAAAAATGCCTCCTGCACCCAATCTGCAATTTCACCATCAACTGATGCAAATAAAGTAATTGTATACCTTCCATGTTTAAGCGGCAGTTTTGGCAAAAAAATTTGAACTGCTGCCGTTGTGCAGTCTATATTTCTAAAAAGCTGGCTGGTCATTTCATTATTCAAATGGCCAATCCTTTCCCCAAATTGATTATTGATACCAACACCAACTTTCAATTCTTTAATTAATCCTGTATTGTTTTTAAATAAGATGTCAAGGGTAAAATCTTCTCCGCTCTGTAAAAAATTAACCTCCTCTCCTGAACGATTTTTTATTTCAAAACCGGTAAAAAAGACCGCACTGTTTCCAACCCGGTCTTTACGATCATCCAGTTTGCAAACTGTATTTGTAATAGACGTTTTCAAATAGTTTGTGATGGTATCATGCACCGTTCCGGAATATTTTATCTTACCAAATTCAATCAATAAACCGGTGGTGCTTAAATTTTGAATTGCTGCCATATTGTGGCTTACAAATAAAATAGTTCGTCCTTCTTTTTTGCTTACCTCTCCCATTTTCCCCAAACACTTCTTTTGAAATTCGGCATCACCTACTGCCAATACTTCATCCACAATTAAAATCTCTGAATCAAGATGGGCAGCCACAGCAAAGGCCAGCCGAACATACATGCCGCTGCTGTACCGCTTTACAGGTGTATCAATGTATCGCTCCACACCGCTAAAATCAATGATCTCGTCCATCTTCCGGGTAATCTCTTTTTTACGCATACCCAATATAGCGCCATTCAGGTAAATATTTTCCCTGCCGGTAAGTTCAGGATGAAAACCGGTGCCCACTTCCAGTAAACTT
The DNA here is from genome assembly GCA_031371545.1 of Chitinophagaceae bacterium. Lineage (GTDB taxonomy): Bacteria > Bacteroidota > Bacteroidia > Chitinophagales > Chitinophagaceae > Ferruginibacter. The sequence goes on along the minus strand of JANMJU010000109.1, from coordinate 20,681 downwards.
GCAATACGGCCTTTCGTTTTTACAGTACCGGTGGTAGGGACTGTTACCCTGCTTAATATTTTTAACAGGGTGCTTTTGCCTGCACCATTGCGGCCAATGATGCCCAGTGCCTCCCCCTGTGCTATTTCAAAATTGATATCTTTTAAACTCCATACAATATTGCTCCCGCCTTTGGTGCTGCGGTCATTTTCTTCACCAATTTTTAAAAATGGATCTTCTTTACCTCTTGTTCTTGCCCACCATCTTTCTATGTCACGGGAGATAGTGCCTGTACCAATTTGGCCCAGCTGATAAGCCTTTGAAAGATTTTCTACTTTTATTGCAACAGCCATTTATTATTGATTCACTTTTTGTTTACTGTATTTAGCAAAACAGTTTTATACCGTATCAATAAAATCTTTTTCCACTTTATTGAATACCACTGTTCCTACAACAGCGATGATGAGGGTGATGACTGTACTTGATAAAAGGGATACCCAGCTAAAAGTACCTTTCCCTAAAAAACCATACCGAAAAGTTTCAATAACAGCAGTCATGGGATTGAGGGAAAACAGCCATTCATACTTTGGATATTTTTTAATGGCTTCTGATAAGGGGTACACTACAGTGGTGGTGTACATCAGCAACTGGATACCAAAAGTAACTAAGAAAACAAGATCCCTGTATTTTGTTGTCATGGCAGAAATGATCATTCCGGCACCTAAGCCAAGCAATGCCATTTGTATCACCAAAAATGGAAACATCAATACATATACATTAACCTGTAAAGCAGTTCCCTTAAAGACGTAAAAACCCATCATGACAAAGAATAAAAGCATTTGTACCCCAAAACGGATGAGGCTGGAAATAACAATACTCAATGGCATGATCAATCTTGGGAAATACACTTTGCCAAATACATTTGCATTGTCCCTGAAAACAGTAGAGGTTTTAGTAAGGCATTCCGAAAAATAATTCCACGTGGTAATGCCTGCAATGTAAAAAAGTGGCGGTGGGATACCGTCTGTTTTAATTCCTGCAAGGCTGCCGAAAATAAATGTATAGATAATAGTAGTAAAAAGTGGTTGTATAAAAAACCAAAGTGGCCCAAGAATGGTCTGTTTATAAAATGAAACAAAATCCCTTCTTACCAATAATAAAAGCAGGTCACGGTAATGCCATACTTCTTTGAGCTTAAGATCAAACAAATGATTGTGTGGTTCAATCACCATATCCCAATCTTCACCAATACTTCCCTGTGCTGCTATCTTACTCATTATTATATAAAATTAAATACGGCATGCAGCTATATGGATTGCAGTAATAATCCATTTAAAGCCTGCTTCAATTTTTCTTTATAAAAAGAATAACTGAAATATTTCGTAAGCAATTCCTGGTTGGGCAGGTATTTATCTCTTTGCAAAATTATATTTTGAATCGCTTCATTAATTTCTGCCTGGCTATCGGGGTTTACCAAAAGACCTAATTGCCCGTGGCAAAGTGCATCAACAGAACCATCCTTATTGCCGGCAATAACAGGCAACCCGTAGTGCATCGCTTCTATAAACACAATGCCAAAGCCTTCCTTTTTGCTGGGCATTACATAAATATCTGCCAGCCGGTAATGCTTTGCAAGCTCTTCATCAGGTATAAAACCTGTAAAAACTACATAGTCCTTAAGTGATAACTCCTGTATGATTGTATCAAGCCTTGCTTTTTCCTCCTCATCATAACGGCCTACAATAAGGTATTTAATGTTTTGATATTTATCTTTTAAAATGTCCAGGCAAAACAGCACATGATCATACCCTTTGTATAGCTCTTTTGAAGAAAGCCTCGTAAGCGTCATCAATACAATATCATCTTTTTTAAACCTGTATTTTTTTTGTAAAGAAACATCTTTGCCCGTGGTTTCAGGCGGGGGTAAAAAGGGATCAATACAATTATTGAGAACAGTAATTTTTTCTTCTTCTATCTGGAACAACTGCATCATTGTGTCTTTGGTAAACTGGCTAACCGAGAATATCCTGTCGCATTTGTTCAGCATTTTTTTTCTAAAGTCTGACAATGGCCCCCACACTTCGATGCCGTGAGCAAATAAAACAAGTTTTGTTTCAGGCGAAAGTAATTTTATTAAATATCCAATGGATAATAAATTAACATGGCTTAGGATTACTATTTTACTGCCACGTCCCTGTAAAATTGCAGACTTTACAAAATTCATTTTTTGTTGATCGTACCCCGAGAATAATAAAGGTGAAATGTATTTTTCATCAGCATCCTCCTGTCCATCATACATTGACAACACTTTCAGGCTGCCCGATTCTTCGGCATCATTGATGTCGCTCAAAGCTTTGCAAACTACCTTGCACACTTTTTCTATTCCACCTGTGGCAGAAAAAACCCTGAGTGTCAAAAATAAAATGCCTTTACGCATTATAGTAAGTTTGCATTAGTAGTAAAGTAAAAAACTGTGACCAATGCATTTCATTTGCTTTTAGTTTGTTGTGATAGGCACTCAGGTCTTTATTGTTTCCTGCACTGCTGTACATATCATTACTCAGCCATTCTTTAAATGGAAATGAAAACCCCATTTTAGGGCGGTCCCATATCATTTCGGGCAACTCATTTTTAAAGGAATCTATCAGCAATTGTTTACCCAGGTTGCCACTGTATTTAATATTTGATTTTATTTTTAAGGCCAATTGCATAAAATCCCTGTCTAAAAAAGGAACCCTTATTTCAAGGCCATGCGCCATGCTCATAACATCTGCATCTCTCAGCAATTGATTTTGCATGTACATGTTAGTTTCGAGCCAGCTTGCCTGGTTAGGTGCAGTTAAATAGTCAATACCTGGTAAATGCGGCTGCTCTTCTAATATTTTCCACACAGCAGACTCGTTTGTGTTTAAAATTTTTGCGATATCGCTTGGTACAAATTGTCCACGTAAAAAAAGATACCTGCCTACCGGCCCCCGGATGCTTAAATAAGCAAGCCGGCGAAATTTTTTTGAACCGGAAAAACGTCCTGCCCGTAACACATTGTTGGGCAATTTTTCTAACTGCAAAGCAGTTTTTATTCTTTTGAAAGATGGATACCCACCAAACAATTCATCGCCGCCAATACCGGATAATACTGCTTTAAGTCCACTCTCTTTTGCATACCTGCTGATAAACCAGGTGTTGATACCATCGCAGCAGGGTAAATCCATTGCATTAACGATGCTGGGTAAATAAGCATGAAAATCATTTTCATTTAATAAATACTGCTGGTGTGAGCAGGAAAGCTGCTGTTGCAAAACATCCTGATATTTTTTTTCTGAATATTGCTTATCATCAAAGTAAATGGAAATGGTATTCAGCCTGGCTTGGTGCTTATTGGCAAGCAAAGCAATGATGCTGGAGTCGAGACCGCCGCTTAAAAAAACACCAATGGGTGCATCTGAAATTAAATGCCGTTTTACAACCTTTTCCAGAACATGCCTGATAAGGTTTACAGCAAGGTCTTTTTGGTCAATTTTTTCTATGTATTTAAACCTGGAAAATGCCCCTTTAGATATTATATTTCCGGTTACAGTATTGTATTTGATAAAAGTCCCCTTCTCTAAGGGTTTTACATATTTTAATGTGGTTACCGGTTCAGGAAGATGCCCATAAGCCATCAGGAATACCCGCCAGTTATCATTGGGTGTCTGCAGGTAAGGAATTATTTTTAATGCCCTTACTTCTGATGCAAAAGCCAGCCCATCCTTTGTATGTGCATAATAGAGCGGCTTAATTCCTGCTGCATCTCTTGCAAGTAACAAATCACTTGTGGCATTATCCCAGATGGCAAAAGCAAACATTCCATTGAAACGTTCAAAAGCCGCGGTGCCCCAGGCTGAATAAGCAGCTAATATTACTTCCGTATCACTTTGTGTGGTAAACTGTACACCTAATTGTTTTAACTCTGCCTGTAGTTGTAAATAGTTATACAACTCACCGTTATAGCTGATTACAAAACGCCCCTGTTCATATAACATTGGCTGATGACCACCCGATGAAGTATCAATTATTGATAACCTGCGGTGACCAAACACTAAATGACAGCCTGCATTTGTATACTGTCCTTCATCATCTGGGCCACCATGCTGCTGGAGCATGCACATATTTTGTACAAGCGCCTGCAGTTCCTCTATTTGTAAGGAAGGATTAATAACGCCGGCTATTCTACACATTGGTTCTCAGATATTGGCTTTGCAGTAAAAGGCTTTTCATTTTGTATTCAGCTATTTCAAAAATATCTGACAAACTGTTCAAATAACAATTCTGTTTTAAACTGGATTATTATTAATTGGGAAATACTTCTAAATTCTTTTTATCAAACTGGGCATTTAATGAAACTCCCATACTGTCTATCCTCACCCTTGCCCTGTTACCAGATAATTCAATCAGCAAGCCATGATAATTCATCATTACTCCCTGCTTTATCCTGACTTTGGCATTTACTTTTAGCTGGTTGAAATCTTCAACCTGCACATCGCCAAATTCATTCAAAAATTTTCGGATGGTGATGATTTCTTCATCTTTAATTATCGCCGGTTTACCCAGCCAGTAAACAAAATTGAGTACCCCATTTATCTTTTTCAGGTCCCATTTTGAGTCTTGGGCAATTCTTACAAACACATACGATTTAAAAATAGGTTCCAGCACCACCTTCCTCCTGTCACTCCATTGTTTTATCACCCTGTTTAAAGGACAATAATTTTCAATACCTTTTTCTTCTAATAATTTTGCTACTTTTTTTTCCCACCTTGGCTTGGTGTATACAGCATACCAGTATGATTTATTTTCTGACATCGCATAGCTTCGCTTGCCCTCAGTTACATCTAAAATGCAACTGAAGTGTATGATAAAGTTAGTAAGAAGAAATCCTCATTGCTGTTTCAACAAACAGAGTGAATGCAAGGTGGATTCCAATATTTTTTGTAATGACTAATCTTTTTTAATGGGGCTTTGGTTTTCTATTCCCGTATATTTCTTTTAAACCTGCGCCAAAATTTCTTCAATTTTAATAATGGCTTGTTACTGTCATCAATTGCATAACCATAGCCATAGCCATAACCATAGCCATAACCATAACCATATCCGTAGCCATAGCCACTATTAATACTTCCGAATGATATACCTCTTTTTTTAAGCCCATTAAAAACAAGGCACATTTTATTAAATTTCTTATTGACATACAGTTCATTTATCATCCTGATAAACACTTTTGGTGTTTTATCATGACGGATAACATACAGTGTAACATCACAAAAGTCTTTCAGTAACTGGGCATCTGTTACCGGCCCTATTGGGGCTGTATCAATTATTACATAATCAAAATCGTTTTTAATTTTTGCTATCATATCAATAAAAATACTCTTGCCAATCAGTTCTGTTGGATTGGGAGGAATTGCGCCGGCAGATATTATAAACAAGTTGGGTATGGTTGTTTCTTTTATAATTTCTTCAAAAGTTGCTTTGCCTGCAACATAATTTGATATTCCAGGCTCTCTCTGAACATTCATTAGTTTACTCAATTTAGGCTTACGCAGATCCATTTCTAAAAGAGCTACTTTTTTTCCAGTAAGACAGAAACTGATAGCAAGATTAATAGCAATAAAACTCTTGCCTTCACTTGACACACTGGATGTAACGAGCAGTGTTTTGTTTTTATCATTTAGTCCTATGAATGAAAGATTAGTTCTTAAAGACCTGAACTGCTCTGCAATTACAGTACGTTTACCTTCTCCGATTACAATTGGAGATTTTGTATTCGCCTGTACTATTTCACCTACAAACGGAATGTTTGTTTTCTGTTCAATATCATTTCTGAATAACACTTTACTTTTAAACTGCTCTTTCAGTAAAACCAAAAACACAGCTGATAAAAGCCCTACCATTAAACCGGCCAAATAAAAGTCTTTCGCTACGGGCCTAATAGGCCCATAAGAACTAGCATCTTCCAATACCCTTAAATCGGATGAAGTGGATGCTGATGAAATAGCTGTTTCTTCTCTTTTCTGTAGTAAATAAGAATAAATATTGTTTCGAATAGCTTGGTCTCTGCTAATGGCCAACAACCCCCGTTCTTTTTGTGGCACTAATTTGAGCAGTATATTATTGGCATCCAAATCATTTGCAATATCTTTTTTAATGGTAATAAGATTATTTTTTATATTAGATAAATTTTCCAGAATATCAGTTCTTAATCTGTTAACTTTTTCATTAATTAAAGTAACAGCTTCGCTTTTATCCCCCAGCGTAGCAATAGTTTTTTCCTGGTCGTATTCTGCTTCATATAAATTAGTGAGCAGCCCCCCAAGTATAGGATCGGTTACCATAGATAAAGCAGGTACGGTACCTGGCTTTTTCCCTTTTTTAAGAACATAATTCTTTATTTCATACAACACATCCAGTTGCAGGTCTATTTCTCCTTTCCTAACATCAAGATCCTGCACTTTCTTAAAATAAATATCTCCCTGTGTTCCTAACCCATACAGTGATTCCCTGCTTTTATAGGATTCAATATTGCGTTCAACACTGTCCAACTGATTAAATACATAGTGAAGGCGGTCATCTATAAAATTCAGAGTTTTTTTTGCAATTTGATTTTTATCATCAATTCCTTCAGCATTGTATACCTGAAACAGTTTTGTAAGTACGTCCCGAGCCTTGTAAGGTTCAGGGCTTTCCAATTTTACATCTAATACAGTGGAGGAAGTTGAGAGCGGCACTGCCTTCAGTGAGCCAATTATTTCTGATGCCACATCATCGGGCGGTCTTATTTTTACAAAATAGTTTTTGCCCTCAAGATGATGGTTATACTTTTCATTTATTACGAGGCGGTAGTTAACATTTCCCAAAAGTACGATACGACCAAAAGAAGCTTCCTGGTTACTGATACTTATTATTCTTTTCTCCCAATCTATCTTAAAAGGATAGGTAGCATAATTATAAATACTGTCTTTGTCAAGTGCTATAAAAGCTACCGGTGAATTTAATCCATACAATTCTTCTACCTTTACTTTGCCCTGGTTGTAAACAGTGGAGTAAAGATCCAACGAGTCTACAACTGCTTTCATAATCCCGGAAGATTTCAATACCAATATTTCATTATCCACAATTTTCTTTTCACTAAAAATATTAAGTGCATCCAAAACTTTAGAATCTCCTCCGCCTTTATTGGGATCTTTAAGCAGCACCTTGGCAGTGGCCACATAAATAGGGGTCTGTGATTTTAAATATACATAAGCAACACTAAGGGAAATAGGTATGGTGAGTGCAAATAAAGGCCAAAAGGGTACATATTTTTGCAGTATCTGCACAAATATATTAGTCTCTGATTTTTCTTTAAAAAATTCCTGTTCGTTCATAATAATTTTAAGACACTACTTTCTGAAAAATACTTGATAAATGAGAATTGTTAATGATAAAATCTGCAATATTCCTGTTGAATATTGCTGATACTTTTCCCTGTTTAGCTGTTGCCTTACAATTTTTTCATTTTGGCTCACTACAACAATATCATTGGGTTGCAAATAATAATAAGGCGAGGTAAAAATAGAATGATCTTCAAGATTGACATGCCTGAATTCTTTTGCATTATCTTTTTCTCTAATGACCATGATGTTGCGTAATTCTGTTACCTGTGTAAGGCTGCCGCTTTGTGCCAGCACATCAATAATAGAAACTTTATCTTCCGAAAGAGATAAGACCTGGGGGTTACCAATTTCGCCAATAACGGTAATATGGTGATTGCCAAAATTTACCGAAACGATAGGATCTTTTAAATACGGTAAAAACTCTTTTTCAATAAATAATTTAAGTTCTTTTCTTGTTAAACCTTCTGCTTTTACCTTACCGAGTTTGTGAATGAAAATGCTACCTTCTCCATCAACCAAAAAACCTCCGGCCGATCCAGCAGTACTTTTTGCAGTTGCTATACTGACCTGCGAATTATAAATTTCGTCTTCATTTTTATTTAAGCTGGAAATTGAAATGGAAAGAATGTCCCCCTTTTTTATTTTTAACTCTGTTGCTTCCTGGTTAGCCAGGTTAATGGTAGTATCCTTTGTTATATTTTTAAAATAGTTACCAGGCCGGCTTATATAACAGGATGAAAAACATATTAATAAAAAGGAAACAAAAAAAGATAGCTTAAAAAGGCGGCTTAAAAAATTGGCCCCGTCTGTTTTAAAAAAATTTGTCATTTGATAAAGAAGTGACTTAGGATAGGACCGATTAAAAATTGAATTAAATATGGACAGTACAACTAACACAATCATTACTCACATTTGAATGCACTTATTGATTATGATAAAAGTTACCAGTTTTGTGAACTGAAGGTAAGAGCAAACACCGATTTGAACTTTTCAATATTCACAAAAACAATATAGGAAGTTTGTACACTATTCTACATTTTTGGACAATTGAGCAGTTTTGTTCTTTTGCCTGCTGTCTTTAGCTTTCTTTATTCCATACCCAACACCAGCTGCTATCAGTAAGCTAACACCTCCATCAATTGGGGCATCCGGGTCATCTCCGGGATCTCCGATTTGAGCATTACTAAATTCAGGAATCAAGCTAAATACAGCTAAAAACAAACCCGGGATAAGGAGTGATCTAAAGAAAAGTTTCATTAAGTAATAAATTTAATTAAAAAGTAAGCCAAAGAAACAAAATTAGGGATAGTTTTCTTAATTTTTGCCATTATTATTACCAAATTTACAAATCGGAAAATATAGAATCATAGCTGGCATTTGTACTGTGGAGCTGCTTCTGGATACTATTTAAGCAACAGGCCTTAAAACTTCCCAAATATCTATATCCCGGTATTTTAAATATACGAGATTATTGTTTTTGGAGTTTTGCAATAAATCAAGGTTACAAGCCATTTATTTCATTTACTGGTTTGGAGTATTTTGCCGCCATAAACAAACAATTAGACAACACCCAAAACAGATTGGTTCATTTCTCTTTTGTGGCTTTATCTTTACTCTCAAATTCAATTTATCATGGGGGAGTTTTCAATGCAGGATGCCATTCAGCAATTTTTAAAACAAAGCCGCTTAAAAAGTGGTATACAGGCATTACAAATAGAAGATGTATGGGAAAACATCATGGGGAAGACCATTGCCAAGTACACTGACAAAATACAGATCATTAACCAAACACTGTTTATCAATACACAAGTGGGGCCCTTAAAAAATGAACTGCTTTATCAAAAAGATAAAATCATAGAAAGGGTAAATGAAGCACTGGGAGATAAAGTAATAAAAGAAGTAGTAATTAAATAATTATGTTCTCACTCTTGGGTCAACTACTCCGTACAGCATATCAGCAAGCAGGTTGATAAAAATGAAAATGCAGGCACTGATTAATACAGACCCCATCACAACGGGGTAATCTAATTTTTCCAACGCATCTACCGTTACTTTTCCAATTCCTTTCCAGCCAAAAATATATTCTACAAAAAATGCCCCGGCCAGCAGTTCGGCAAACCAGCCGGTGATGGCTGTTATCACCGGGTTCAGGGCATTTCGCAAAGCATGTTTCATAATGATGCTGCGTTTGCTTAATCCTTTTGCATAGCCCGTTCTGATATAATCCTGGCTCAGTACATCCAGCATTGCACTACGGGTAAGCTGGGTTATAATAGCGAGTGGCCTGATGCCTAAGGTAAGCGCCGGTAATATTAAATTTTTCAGCGTCAGGTATTTTTCACCAGTTACTTCATCCATATCAAACCAGCTACCGGTAAGCTGTAGCCCGGTATAAGAATGCAATACCACGCCAAAAAAATACGCAATGATGATAGCCATAAAAAAGGATGGGGCCGAAATACCGGCAATACTGGCAAATACAGCAGTGCCATCAAGCCAGGTTCCTTTGTTGACTGCAGCCACCACACCAAGCAAAATGCCAATTATGGTGGCAAAGATCATAGCGGCTATGGCTAACAGTAAGGTACCGGGCAAGGCTTCCATCAGTACGGAGCCAACTCCTTTTTTTGTCTGGTAACTTTTCCGCAGGTAAGGAATTTTGAGGCCAACCTTTACATCACCGCCGATAAATAATCCCTTCAATTCTTTTTTTTCAATGTCCGCTTTGCTGTATATTGATAATGGAGAAACATCATTGAGGTATAATATAAACTGTTTCCATTTGGGTTGATCTAGGTAAAGGTCTTTGCGGATATTGTCAAGTGTTTTTTTATCGCCGGTTTGCCCTACAATTAATTTAGCCGGGTCGCCGAAACCCTGGAACATAATAAAGACCAGCACCACCACACCCAGCAGTACCAACAAGGAATAAACAATTTTTTGTAGTACTAATTTCAACATTGTTTTTGTTATTGCTGGGATCCTATTTCAAAATATCTTTCATATCGGCCCAGCTATATTTTTGCTGCACTACCGCCCCTTTCATTATCAACAGCGTGGGATTGGCCCTGGCTGCGGTTTTAATGGCAGTGGCATCGCAGGTATAAACCGGTAAATTATAACTGTTGGTTTTATTAAAAAAGGCTTCTACTTTTTTTGTGTCGGATGTTACAATGTACAAAGGAATATTTTGTTGCTTTGCTTTTTTAGCAATATCAGCAAACACACTCAGCCACCTGTCTGCACTGCCATCCATATCTTTTAAGAAAAATAAGTAAGCAGCAGGCTTTGTTAAAATTACTTCTGTTGAATCGTTGCCACTAGAATCTGTCAGTGAAAAATCATTTATTTTGGGGACGTTATTTTTCCCTTTCTCAATCAATACCTGCTTCCGGTCAACAAATTTCCAGCTACTGTCCGGAAAGTCTTTGGTGAATTCTTTTTTCTCACCATTTTTTTCGTACACAAAACTGTAACTGTACTTATCTGGCACCGCACCAGCAGGCATTTTTCTCAACTCCAGAATATCATTTCCTTTTTTGTAGGGCAGGCAATCTGTAATGGGCAGGTGTTCTATCACATGCATCTGCAGAAAACCTGTTGCGATAATAGCTATCAACACAAAAGCAAAAGGCAGCAGTTCTTTAAACAATGGTTCAATGTAACGTTGTTTTAATAAAAGGAAAATTACCAGTGCCAGCAGTATAATATCTTTTGTAAAAGTTTGTATAGGTGTAAGTGGAATACAATCTCCAAAGCAGCCACAACTCCTTATTTTACCACTAAATAAAACATAGCTGGTCAAAAATGTAAAGAACAGCATCAGCAACAATAATAAGCGAAGCGTTAATTTTTTTCTCCAGCCTACCAGCAATGCCACACCCAGTGCTACTTCTGCTGTAATCATAAGAATGGTAAAGAAAAAAGAATAGCTGTGCAGCCAGTTCATTAGACCAGGCAAATAGCCCTGATCATGCCACACTTCAAAAAACTCCTGCATTTTATAATTCAATCCCAACGGATCAATCGCTTTAACGAGGCCGGAAAAAATAAATAACGCACCAACAATTATCCGTGCAATGGTTACTAATAATTTCATAAAAAGATGGGTGGTTTTTATAAGAAAATTTAATTAAAAAATATACTGTTGTTTTTTATAATTATGCCAATATAAGTGCAAATACTGAATAGTTCAGTATATCAAAAAAGTTGGCATCAATGCCTTCACTCATAATTGTTTTACCATCATTATTCAGGATAGTTTTTATCCGGAGCAGCTTTGCTAAAATTAAATCCGTAAAACTTTCCTGGCTCATATCCCGCCAGGCCTCTCCATAATCATGATTTTTATCCTGCATCAGTTCTTTTGCCATGGCCACTTTTTCATTGTATAATTTCTCCACCTGCTCTATTGGTAATTCTTCCACCTCTCCAGGTTGCAGGTCAAGCTGTATCAAACCGATGATAGCATAATTCAAAATACCTTTGAATTCACTTACAATATCATCCTCAATTTTTTGCTCCCTTTTTTCCTGTATAGTGCGGATGCGTTTGGCTTTTATATAAATCTGATCAACTACCGAAATAGTTCTGTACACCCGCCAGGATGTACCATAATCTTTTGATTTTTTTAAAAAAATTTCTTTGCAACCCTGTACAGCCTGATCGTATTGTTCGTTTGTGTTCATTGTATCTTGAATGTATCTATTTTTGTTATCGTCAAAAATACTTGTTTCTGCCTGATGTACACACTTAACTGCAAAGGAAAATTATTAATGATTGATAAGCCGCTGGTGATGGGCATTATCAATACCACTCCCGACTCATTTTATGAAGGCCATTTGAATAAAGGTGCAGAAGCCATTACAACACTCGCCGCAAAAATGATTGAAGATGGTGCAGATATACTGGACATCGGTGCACAAAGCACCCGGCCGGGCAGCACCAGGATTGATGCAGATGAAGAAATAAAAAGAGCCATCCCGGTAATAGAAGCAATTAAAAAAAATCATCCGGATGCCCTCATTTCTATTGATACTTATCACAGCAAAGTAGCACAGGAAGCTGTGCATGCCGGGGCTTCCATTGTCAATGATATCAGTGCCGGTGATATGGATCCGGCGATGTTAAAAACTGTTGCTGCATTAAAAGTTCCTTTTGTGGCGATGCATAAAAAAGGCTCCCCGGAAAACATGCAGCAAAATCCTCAATACAATAATGTGGTAATGGAAGTACTGGATTTTTTTATTGCAAAAATTGAAGCCTGCAAACAGGCTGGTATCATGGATGTGATCATTGATACCGGTTTTGGTTTTGGTAAAACCAACCAGCATAATTTTCAGTTATTAAAAAACCTGGCTGTTTTTAAAATGGTTGATAAGCCAATACTGGCAGGCCTTTCCAGGAAAGGAACTATTTATAAAACACTTGGTATTACTGCAGAAGAAGCACTCAACGGAACCTCTTGTTTAAATACAATTGCTTTATTAAATGGTGCCGCTATACTAAGAGTGCATGATGTAAAAGAGGCAAAGCAGGCAATACAACTTTTGGATGCATACAAAGCAGCTCAATAAAAAAAGGGGCAGTAAAGCCCCTTTTTTTATTTCTATCTTTTTGATATTTATTAATTCTGCTTAGCTCCTTCTGCCGGCTTGGCGCCCTGCATTTTATTTCTTTCTTCCATCATTTGCTGTTGCTTGGCCATCATTTCTGCCTGCTTTGCTTTTTGCCTTGCTTCATATTGATCTTTTGAAATAACATCTACTATGCTAATATCAAAAACCAGTATTTCATCAGCTCCAATATTGCCACCTTTACCTTCTTTACCGTACGCCAAAGAAGAAGGAATAATCAATTTGCCAACACTTCCTTTTTGCATCATTTTTAATCCATCAATCCATCCCGGTATTACACCAAACTCACCCAAGTTAACATCGTATGGAGCTACATGACCAAATCGGGGATCGGTGTTTGAATCAAAAATAGAATCTTTCAAATTCCTGCCAGTATAGTTTACCACGGCAATATCTTTATCAGATAAATTGGCTCCTGTGCCAGGCGTGGTAATGGCTACATAAGTACCCCATGCTGATTTAGTAGCTTTAAGATTATTTTTTGTAAGATAATCAGCAATAATTGCATCATCTTTCTTCAACTGTGGTGCATTGGTTTCCAGTTCTTTTTTTATCTGCTCCAATATTTTTTTATTGGCAATTGCCTTCGCTACAGATTCATAAGATTTTGCGGCACTGTCAACCTCAGCCCTGTTGCTGTATAATTTTACCACTTTAAAATACTGGTAAATAAACTGTCCTTTTTTCATGAATGGCTGAGACTGGTTCTTTTTAATAAGCGTATCAGTCGATGCCCTGATAATAAGGCTGTCTCCTTCATGAATTTCTTTAAAAAATACCGGAAGTTGTGCCGTATCGAAAGGTATAAACCTTGGAGAGCCATTTTCTGCAGTACTAAAAAGAAGACTGTCTTTATATTTTGCTGTAATGCTCAATTGCATAAAATCGCCTTTCACAGCTTTCTTGCCAGACTTGTTTACAATTAATTTATACTCTGTACCATCAGGCGATTTTTTAAATGGAGCATTGCACCCAGTTAAAATAAGGGCGGCAAATCCCACTAAACACAAATTTTTCTTCATTGTTATTTTGTTTTATTTAAAATTGATAATTGCTTAATTGATCCCTGTTTTCTTTCATGGCTTTTAAAAACATATTCACCACTTCATCCAGGGGTTCTTTGCTCTGCCCGCCGGCTGCATTAAAATGCCCGCCACCATTAAAATATTTTCTTGCAAAGGTATTTACATCAAATCCATCCTTGCTCCTGAAAGAACTTTTGCGTTCTTCTCCCCTGTCGATAATGATTGCTGCTAACTTTATGCCTTTGATGCTTAAGGGATAATTTACCAGTCCTTCTGTATCTCCGGTAGTAATATTGTATTTAATCAAATCACCCTGAGGAATGGCAATGAGCGCTGTGTTGTATTCATAAAAAACCTCCATTCTGTTAAGTAATACATTGCCAATAAAACGGAAACGGTTTTCTAAAAAGTTATCATAAAGATTTTCATGAATCTTACTGTGCTGGAGCCCTTTTGTTTTTAAATTAGCCACCATACTATGCACACTTGCCGTGGTAGATGGAAACCTGAACGACCCGGTATCAGTCATTACACCGGTGTATAAACTCTCCGCAATTTGTTCATTTATTTTATCATCATTACCCGATGCTTCTATAAAATCATACACCATTTCACTGGTGCTGCTTTTGCCTGTATCACTGATTCCGTAAGCAAATTTTTCTTCCTGCGGTTCCTGGTGATGGTCGATTAAAATAAGCAATGCTTTTGCATTACTCAATTTTTCTTCCATCTTTTTGGTACGGCTTAAGGTATTAAAATCAAGACAGAAAATCCAGTCTGCCTCTTCAATAATTTTATCTGCAGCAATTGGCTGCCTGTCGTAATCCAATAATTGTTTGACACCCGGCATCCAGTTTAAAAAATCCGCCCAGTTGGTTGGAGAAATCACCGTGACAGCATGCCCCAGCTGAATTAAAAAATGATACAGACCCAAAGAAGATCCCATGGCATCTCCATCTGGTTTCTGGTGCATGGTAATGACAATCTTTTTAGGAGTTGCCAATAGAGGAAATATATTATTGATTGGTTGCATAAAGCGGCGGCAAAAGTAACGGTTAGTTTCCAGTTTACTGTTTTGTGTCAACAGTTTTTTAAATGAATAACAAAATGGGTAGAAAAAACCAACTGCCTGAAAGATAAAACAGGCTATATTTGCCGCCAAAAAAAGACAATATGACTAACAGGACATTTACGATGATTAAACCGGATGCTACAGCAAAAGGATATACCGGCGGCATTTTAGAAAAAATAAACGGAGCAGGTTTCCGCATTGTGGCTATGAAGATGCTGCACCTTTCTGCAGAAAAAGCTGGAGAATTTTATGCTGTTCATAAAGAAAGGCCTTTCTATGGCGAACTGGTTGAATTTATGAGCCGTGGCCCAATCACCGCCGCAATTTTAGAAAAAGAAAATGCTGTGGAAGATTTCAGAACACTGATTGGTGCTACTAATCCGGCTCAAGCTGCGGAAGGAACCATCCGTAAATTATATGCCGCTTCGATTGGAGAAAATGCTATTCATGGAAGTGACAGCAATGAGAATGCTGCTATTGAAGGAGATTTTTTCTTCAGCAAACTGGAACAGTTTTAAAAAATATATTCTTGAAATAAAAACAAAAGCCGCTGACAATTCAGCGGCTTTTGTTTTGGTTTAATTATTTTAATCTAATATGTCTTAAAAATAGTTTCGGCAGAATTAACGGCTTACCAACCCTGTGTACTGCTGTGTGGCTTTCTTAATAATATAACCACTTATCCAGCCGATGTAGGCATACTTTGAGTAAATGAATTTTTTATTTGGGTTGATAGTATTTACCTGTTTTACCAATTCATCCACACAAATTGCACCGGCTGTAAGTGCCCGCTGGTCGTATGTTTTCAATACCCGGCCAATAGTTTTACGAGCTGCTGCAGCATCTTCATTATTAGCGATACCAAGTGAAGTCGTCTGGGTAAGTTCGTCGTAGTTATTAATTAATTTATGCCTGAATTCACTTACATCATTGCTGGTTATTTCCACATAATTTTTTTGTATTTCTGCAGGATGCATTAATGAAGCAATTGCCCATACAATACCGCCGGATAAATAAACTACATCCCTCAATTTAAAATCATCTTTGTCTTTAAACTCTGCTTGAACTGTGGCCGCTATGCTGTCTTTCCACAATTGTTCGGCTGCCGTATTGAACTGAGTAATTCCTCCCTTCTCCCGGGCATCTATCAGTCGCTGAAAAGATTTGGTACCCAAAGGAAAAGTAACCGGCACCAATTTTCTTGATGAATTGAAATAACCACCTTTGGTATTTCCACTGCCTACGTCTATTTGGCTGGCAGTGTAGCGGTCTTTTTGCGGAACTATTCCCAGTATGCTCAATTCAGATTCTTCAATAGGTGAAACAGAAGTGATGGTTGCAGAAAATTCTGGATCCTTCGGTTTGATAATGTAAGAATAATAATCAATTTTGTTATACTTGTCGAGTTCCTGCTTAAGGCCACTGCTTATTACAGCATATAATTGTTTGCCTGGAATTTTGTACCGGTTTTTTATAATACCCCAAAGCAGGGTCATGGCATCAAATGTTTCTTTTTCACTTTGATAAGATAATGAAGCTGCATCAGTATTGATGGATGTATCAAGCATCAAGGTGTAATCGTACTGCCTATCCTTGCTGAGTTTTACATCAATGATACAGAGTTTAACTCCTTTTGCTCCTACTTCAATACCGGCATATAAATCACCAATTCCCTGCACACTTTTCAGTAAAGATTCCACCACATTTGCAATCATTGGTAGGTGCTGATTCCTGTAAAGTTTTATAGCCAGCTGATAACAATCAATTGCTTTTTTTTGTTGATCTAGTTTGGTGTACAAAGTACCTAAGCCTTGGTTGCCATAAGCCTGGCAATAGATATCATTATAAGTCTTGGCTTTTTCAAGACCTTTCTTAAAAAATTCTTCGGCAGCATCTAGCTGCTGTGCTTCCATCAAAGTATTGGCTGTTTGTAAAAAACTAAAAGCAGTCTGACTCTTAATTTTTTGTGCACTGGCATTTGCAAGTGAAAATACCAGTAAAATAGAAAAGGTAAGCTTACTGAGCATTGGTACAGTTTTAATAATTGTAATTAAATAATTTTTTATGATCTCAGAATCCTTTTCTAACATGGAGGAGGTAATAATCTAGTATCATAGATTCGGTTGACAAACTTAGGGCAAAAAATTAATTTCTGAATAAAAAAATTCAAAGTGTGATAAGATTGTGGATGTTAATTTATTTGATAAGGAAATACATGATTTTAAAATAGCTTTTGAAGTTGTAAGGGTTAAATTAAATCAATAAAAAACTCCGGTAAATAATACCGGAGTTAAATTCTAAGAATATATAAAATATCTTATCCTGTTTGTGGTTCCACTTATGGCTTAGGCAGAGCTTCCGGCTTAGGCATCAATGCTTTTCTGCTCAATTTAAATTTGCCGGTACGCTGATCAATCTCCAATAATTTCACCTTCACTTTATCTCCTTCTTTAAAGATACCTTCCATTGTTTCCAGGCGCTTCCAGCTTATTTCACTGATGTGTAATAAACCTTCCTTCTTAGGAAGAAATTCTACAAAAGCACCAAATTCTTTAATGCTTTTTACGGTGCCTTCATAAGTATCACCAACAACAGGTGTAGCTACTAAACCTTTGATCCAGTTAACTGCTTTTTCCAGGCTTTCTTTAGACGCAGAAAAAACGCTTACCTCACCCTGGTTGTTCACTTCTTCAATATTAATGGTGGCGCCGGTTTCCCTTTGCATTTCCTGAATGATTTTACCACCTGGCCCTATCACCGCACCGATGTATTCTTTATCAATAATCATCTTTACCATACGTGGGGCATGCGGTTTCACTTCTTCCCTATGCTCAGGCATACAAGCATACATTGCATCTAAAATATGTAAGCGGCCTTTACGAGCCTGCTCCAATGCCTTCCTCATAATATCCATGCTAAGGCCATCAACTTTGATATCCATCTGCACACCGCAAATACCATCACGGGTACCCGTAACTTTAAAATCCATATCACCTAAATGATCTTCATCACCAAGAATATCTGTCAGCACAGCAAACTGATCTTCCTTTTTAATGAGCCCCATTGCCACACCACTAACGTGCTTTTTAACTGGAACACCTGCATCCATCAATGCCAATGAACCGGCACAAACAGTAGCCATAGAAGAAGAACCATTTGATTCCAAAATATCACTCACCACCCTTACAGTGTAAGGATATTCTTTGCCCGGCATCATTTTCTTTAATGAACGCATTGCCAGGTTACCATGTCCTACTTCCCTGCGACCAACACCTCTCATCATTTTTACTTCGCCAGTAGAGAATGGAGGAAAATTATAATGCAAAATGAATTTAGTATAATCAGATTTAAAAGCACTTTCTACCAATAATTCATCTAAAGGAGTTCCGAAAGTAACTGTTGTAAGCGATTGGGTTTCACCTCTTGTAAACAAAGAAGAACCGTGTGGTGTTGGTAAAATACTGATCTCCATGTCCAGCTGACGAATGTCTTCTGTGCCTCTTCCATCCAAACGTTTCCTGTCGTTCAGGATCATGTCCCTAACAACATAATATTGTAATTCGCCAAAATAATGGCCAATCAATTTTTTATCTTCATCAGGCAATTCCTCACCCAAAAACTCTTTTACTTCTTTTTTCAAAGCATCATAAGCATCGCTGCGGTCATGCTTTGCAGAGGCAGATGAAGAAATTGAATACATTTTTTCTTTTGCAAAAGCACTGATTTTTTCGTTCAATTCTTCATTGCGGTAAGGTTTTGTGTATTCTCTTTTTGCAGTAATACCAACCTGATCTCTCAAATCTACCTGTGCTTTAATTTGTGCCTTGATGGCTTCATGCCCCAGTTCAATTGCTTTGATCAGGTCTTCTTCCTGGCATTCATTTGCTTCACCTTCCACCATCATGATATTCTTTTCGGTAGCGGCGATGATAAATTCAAGATCACATTCTGCTAATTCGGTACGGCTTGGATTTACAATGAAAGCTCCATTTTTTCTACCAATACGAACTTCAGAAATAATTTCCTGGATGGGAATATCTGAAACAGCCAATGCAGCAGAAGCTGCTAAGCAAGCCAAAGCATCTGGCAAAACTTCTGCATCGCTTGATACTAAACTGATCAGCACCTGCACATCACACAAATAATCTTCCGGAAACAATGGACGCAGTGCCCTGTCAATTAAACGGCTGGTTAATATTTCATAATCATTCAGCCTTGCTTCTCTTTTAAAGAATGAACCCGGCACACGGCCTGCAGAAGAAAATTTTTCCTGGTAATCTACTGATAAAGGGAAGAAATTTTGACCTTCTTTTGGTTCTTTGTTGGCAACCACAGTAGCCAGCAAAATACAATCGCCCTGGCGTAAAGTAACGGCTCCATCAGCCTGGCGGGCCATCTTGCCTGTTTCGATGGTAACCATGCGGCCACCACCTATATCAAATGTTACTGATTTACTTGTTAAACTCATTTTCGTTTGTGTTAGAAATTTAAAATATGGCAGCCTTAATTTTTTACAATTGATACAAAGTGCAATGGCAGAAAGGAAATCATTTTTTTCTGGACTTTGCAAGCTTTGAATCATTCCCAAAAATGGGATGGATAGAAGTAAGGTAACCTGTTTGGGAAAAGGGCTGGAATAAAATAATTCCCAACTGTATTATTTTAGTTGGGAATTATAATTATTTAAGCATAATAATAGTTTATTTACGGAGACCTAATTTTTCAATTAAAGCCCTGTATCCTGTCAGGTTGTGTTTGCTCAGGTAAGTAAGCAGGCGCTTGCGTTGACCTACCATTTTCATTAAACCTCTCTGGGAAGAAAAATCTTTCCTGTTAGATTTAAGGTGTTCAGAAATTTCATTGATACGCAGGGTAAGCAATGCTACCTGTCCTTCAATAGAACCTGTGTTTGCGGCTTTTCCGCCGAAGTCTGTAAAAATTTTCGCTCTTTTTTCGATTGTTAAGTAAGGCATTTTTTTGTTTTTAATAACGTCTTTGTTAATTTTCTTTTTTATTTCGGTTGCGAAAGTAGGTAAAAATATTGAATTTTGCTGCTTAAAAAATGAATTTTCAGTAAAAAAAACTGCATTGGTGTAAAGCAATCGGGCAAGATATTTACGTTTTTCTTTTATAAATAAAACAATAACCAATTCACTTAGCTTTTTATCCGCCATATTTGTCAAAATTTCTGGCAGCGATTTTTTTCAGCACATGACCATTTACCTCATTGTTACCAACGATTTAAGCTACGATCAACGAATGATCAGGATCTGCAGTTCCCTAAACCTGGCTGGATATAGTGTAGTGCTGGTGGGGCGTAAGATGCATCGTTCAGTAGCTTTAAAGCAAATGCCATTTCAACAGAAAAGGCTTCCCTGCTGGTTTCAAAAAGGAAAACTGTTTTATGCCGAATACAACCTACGGCTTTTCCTTTACCTGCTTTTTAAAAAAATGGATTGTATCTGTGCCATCGACCTGGATACTATTCTGCCCTGCCTTTTTATTTCCAAAATAAAAAAAATAAAAAGAGTGTACGATGCACATGAATTGTTTTGTGAGA
>JANMJU010000064.1:0-22294 GCA_031371545.1 Chitinophagaceae bacterium | reverse complement strand
TTCAATATTCATTTAAAGAATACTATACGACAGATCAGATTTTACTAATAATAAGGTCATTCAAGTTGATTGAAAAAAGAATAGACCTCTCACTTGTGTCAAAGGATATTAAGCGCTTATTCAATGCAAAAATGGAAATATTTTACTCTTGTAGATTAAGAGATCCATTAAATAAGCTTTGCCAGATTTTCAATACAACGGAATTCCTAACCGATAGCGCAACAGCCGAAATTGAGAAATTTTATAAGTCTAGAGAAAATTAACTGCCTACAACATCAGGTTTTGTGCAATTGGGGCATGAAGTTGAAGCAATCATCGGCAGTGCATATCCAAGCTTTGGTTTCGGCGGACGTAATTCTGTTGGGCTTTTGTAGGTTAACTTCGGCTTTTGTTTATTAATTTAGCTTCAGTTCCGGGCAGACAGTTGGTCAATTCCCCAACTGCAGCAATACTCGAACGTTATAAGTAAGCCAAAAACAGCTTCCTATTCTTTTAATAATTTTATACTGAACAACTTTTGAAAATGAAAAAATTATTTTTTACAGGCTTATTAATATTCATTTCACTAACGATATATCCGCAATGCTGGAAAACTGTATCACGAACAATACACCATACAATAGCAATTCGAAATGATGGAAGTTTATGGGCTGTTGGCTACAATTCTATTGGTGAACTTGGGTTAGGTCAATCCATAAACGCTGTAGATACATTTACACAAGTAGGTACTGATATGAATTGGAAAACCGTTTGTGCAGCATCCGGTTTTACAATAGCATTAAAAGAAAATAATACTCTTTGGGCTTGGGGGGAAAATGGGTATGGAACTCTTGGTGACGGCACAATTGTAAGAAAGTATATACCGGAACAAATTGGAACTGATTCAAATTGGGAGACAATAAGCTCGAGCCAATATCATACGATGGCAATAAAAAAGAATGGTACTCTATGGAGTTGGGGAATGTGTTCAAATGGAGTCGGAAATACTATGTATGAAAGTTATAATATTCCAACACAAATTGGTACTGATACAAATTGGTTGCAAGTTAGTACAGGCAGTTGTTTTACAATCGCTTTAAAAAAAGATCATACCCTGTGGGGGTGGGGTGAAAATTACTATGGGCAAGTTGGAGATGGAACTGGTTGGTTTGTTGTTACTCCAAAAAAAATTGGAGTTGATACAAATTGGTCAACTATTGCTGCTGGATATTATCATTCACTTGCAATAAAAACAGATGGATCTTTATGGACATGGGGAGAAGGAGCTTTTGGAAAATTAGGTAATGGTACTACAATGAATAAACTAATTCCAACAAAAATAGGAGTAGCGAATAATTGGCGTTCAGTTTCAGGCTCTACTTTTCATTCATTAGCACTTAAAAATGATGGTACGCTATGGGCATGCGGAAGGAATGCTTACGGTGAAAATGGTTTTGGAACTAGGATTGAAAGCGACAGTTTTGTTAAGGTTGGCATTGACACTAATTGGAAATATATTACCGCTAGTAGTGGAGTATCAAATTGTTTAAAAACAAATAATACATTGTGGGCTTGTGGTGATGGTTACTTTGGCAGTGCCCAAAATTCTTTTTCTGATACGCTAATATTTATCAATTCATTTTTTGTAAATAATTGGATTGGCGGTGTAAGTAACTTATGGGAAGATCCTGAAAATTGGAGTTGTAAGTGTATCCCTAATGAGTATTCAAATGTTTTAATAAAGCAAGGTGCTGTTTACCTTAATAGCAATGTTGATGTAAATTCACTTAAACTAAACCCATCTGCAAAATTTACGATTAACTCCGGTAATTTTTTAAAAATTCTTCATTAATACTTCCCCTTTCCCCGCAGTGAGTGTCCCTTCGTTCCTAAGCTGATGCCAACACTCGTGAGTGCCGCCGCATGGCCTCCAGACCAGCGGCATAAAGTCAAAAAATTTTAGAACCCCAAGAGTGATGAGTTATAATACCCAAGCTCCTTTTTACCTGCACTTCCCTTCACTTTTTACTCATCACACATCATTCACAACGTTGAATTTTCCACGTACCTTGCCAATAATAAAATTTGATTGTTTACAACGGTTCACCTCCATATTATTTTGCCATGTCACTTTATTACAAAGATTATTTACAGTTAGAAAAAATACTGGATGCACAACATCCGCAAACCTTTAAGGAAGGCCAGCAGCCTGCACATGAAGAGATGCTGTTCATCGTTATTCACCAATCATACGAACTGTGGTTTAAGCAAATAAAATTTGAAGTGGCTTCGGTACTGGAAATAATGAACAAAGAAGTGGTGAATGATAATACTTCTGAATTATCGAGCATTGTACACCGGCTGAAAAGAGTAGGCATTATTTTAAAAACACTGGTGAGCCAGATCGATGTGCTGGAAACCATGTCGCCCATGGATTTTCTTGGTTTCCGGGATGCTGTCCGTCCGGCATCGGGTTTTCAAAGCTGGCAATTTAAAGAAATAGAAGCGGTATTAGGATTGAAATACGATCACCGCCACGGCCAGCATTTTTATACTTCTCATTTAAAAAAAGAAGAGCTGGATATTATTAAAGAGGCAGAAAGATCTCCCTCTTTATTAGAGGCCGTAAATGGCTGGCTGGAGCGGATGCCTTTTATCAACGATGAATCGTACTGGAAAAATTACCAGCCAGTTTCGGGCAATGCAGCGGCACCAAAATTTTGGAATGAGTATGAATTTTTATTTCTCAACAGCCTGCCGGAATACGACACTTCTATCCAGCAATTTTTCAACCAGGTATTTAATAATACACCCATTGATGATGACCGGCAACTGAGTGCCACTGCCTGCAGGGCTGCTTTGTTTATCATCCTGCACAGGGAATATCCTTTGCTGGAATTGCCTTTTCAATTATTGGATACCTTATTGGAAATTGACAACCAGTTGGGCAACTGGCGCTACCGCCATGTAAACATGGTAAAGCGTATGATTGGCGCCAGGAGCGGTACCGGGGGAAGCAGCGGAATGGATTATTTAAAAGCCGCCATGGACAAACATTATATTTTCCGGGAGATTGCCCAGCTCAACAGTTTTTTAATTGACAAAAGAAAAATACCTGCACTGCCGGCAGAGCTGGAAGAAAAACTGCGGTACAAAACTTAAAATTGTTTCTTATCTTTTAGTTAAAATAAACTTCCTTTTTTATGACTGAGATAAACCGCATCGTAAAATTATTTACTGATCTGCAGCATGGCGATTGCTGGATTGGCTCCAATTTTAAAGAAGCCCTGCATGGCGTGGATGCTTCATTGGCTGCAAAAAATATTGCTGCTGATACCAACAGCATCTGGCAATTGGTGTTTCATATTATTTACTGGCGCACCAGTGTTGTCAACCGTTTAAACGGAAATCTTAACCCGCCGCCTTTCCCGGATTTCAGGTTGCCGGATGAGTTGAATGAACAAAACTGGAAACAAACGCTGCTTGATTTTGAAACCAGCTATCACCAGCTACGCAACACTATCCTGCATTTTAAAGAAGAAAATTTACAGCAGCCTTCTCCCAAACCGGAGCAGACATTTTATCAATTGATGATGGGCTGCCTGCAGCATGATGCTTATCATTTGGGGCAGCTTGTTTTGGTGAAGAAAGCTTGCTGTAATTAAATCAATTCTTTCAGTCTTGCCACCACCAGGTCAATTTCATCCCTGGTATTGTGTTTACAAAAACTAAACCTTACTGCAATTTGATTGGGGTTATTGTTGATGGCACGGATTACATGAGAGCCTGCATCGGCGCCACTTGTACAGGCACTGCCACCACTGGCACAGATATTATGGATGTCTAAATTAAACAACAGCATCTCCGATTTTTCGCTTTTGGGAAAGCTTACATTTAAAACGGTGTATAAACTTTCGCCCAGTGTATCTCCGTTAAAAGCCACGCCGGGTATATGTTTCTTCAGTTCGTCATGCATGTAGTATTTTAGTGTGCCCACATAAGCGCTGTCGGTTTCATAAGCAGCAGTGGCCATTTCCAGCGCTTTGGCAAAGCCTACAATGCCATACAAATTTTCTGTACCAGCCCTCATATTTCTTTCCTGCCCGCCACCATGTACAAAGGGAGTGATGCGTACATTTTCATTGATGTATAACAAGCCCACCCCTTTTGGCCCATGAAATTTATGAGCAGCACCGGTGATAAAATGAACCGGTGTATTTCTTAAATCAAAAGGATAATGGCCTACCGTCTGAACAGTATCGCTGTGAAAAATAGCATTGTATAATTTGCACAGTTCACCAACGGCATTGATGTCTAATAAATTTCCAATTTCATTATTGGCATGCATCAATGTCACCAAAGATTTTTGTTCGGTAGATGCTAAAAGTTTTTCCAAATCATCTAAATCAACATGGCCGTTGGGCAGCAGTTTTACATAACTCAATTTTGCCTGGCCTGATTTAGCAAGGTATTCAACGGTATGTAAAGTTGCATGGTGCTCAATGGCAGAAGAAATAATATGCCGGCAGCCCAAATCCTTTACAGCCGCCATGATAGCGGTGTTGCTGCTCTCTGTGCCACCACTGGTAAAAAATATTTCTGCAGGATGGGCATTTAATATTTTGGCTACCGATTTTCTTGCCTGCTCAATTGCCATCCTCGTTTCCCTTCCGTAAGAATATATGGAAGAAGGGTTGCCAAACTTTTCTGTTAAGTAAGGCATCATCGTTTCCAGTACTGTTGCATCCAGCGCTGTTGTAGCGGCATTGTCAAAATAAATTCTCATGGTTTAATGGTCAATTGTGAATTGTCAATTGTGAATAGGGTTTATTAATGATCAAGCTTCTGTATTGACAATTGCCTATTTCCTATTGCCTATTCGCTTCCCTACATCACTTCACTAATATCTTTCATCAGCCGCTTCGCAATATTATCAGCCGTAGTTTCAAAATTACTTTCTGCATAAATGCGGATGATCGGTTCCGTATTGCTGGTTCTTAAATGTACCCAGTCGGTATCAAATTCAATCTTCAATCCATCTTCACTGTTGATGGGCTGGTTCTTGTATTTGGTTTTAATTTTTTCAAATACTTTTTTTACATCAATATTTTGCTCCAGGGTAATTTTATTTTTGCTGATAAAATAATCAGGATAAGTGTTCCTTAATTGTTTGATGCTTTTTTTGCTTTGTGCCAGGTGAGTTAAAAACAAAGCAATGCCAATCAATGCATCCCTTCCATAATGCAGGTCTGGTACAATGATTCCGCCATTTCCTTCTCCGCCGATAACTGCATTCACGGCTTTCATTTTATTCACCACATTCACCTCTCCTACAGCGCTGGGAAAATATTGGCCGCCATTTTTTTCTGTTACATCCCTCAATGCCCTTGTACTGCTCATGTTGGAAACTGTATTGCCTTTTCTTTTGCTCAGCACATAATCTGCTACTGCCACCAAAGTATATTCTTCACCAAACATGCTGCCGTCTTCACACACAAAACAAAGCCTGTCCACATCCGGATCTACCGCAATACCCAGGCTGGCATTGTGTTTTACCACTTCACTACTTAGCTGGGTCAGGTGTTCGGGCAATGGTTCCGGGTTGTGGGCAAATTTGCCGTTTACTTCTTCATTTAGCACCAAAATATCTTTTACACCCAATGCTTTCAACATGGCCGGCACCGCAATAGCACCGGTGCTGTTGACAGCATCCACCACTACTTTGAATTTTGCTTTTTTAATAGCAGCTGCATCTACCAGGTCATAATTTAATATCGCATCAATGTGTTTTTGCAAAGCATCCGCATCATTGATAACCGTACCCAATTTTTCAACTGTTACAAAATTAAAATCTTCCCTGGCGGCAATATCCAGCACTTTCATCCCCTCTTCTCCATTAATAAATTCTCCTTTGCTGTTGAGTAATTTTAAGGCATTCCATTCTTTTGGGTTATGGCTGGCTGTTAGGATAATCCCTCCGGCTGCATTTTCAAATACCACTGCCATTTCTACTGTTGGAGTGGTACTGTAATCAAGGTCAATCACATCCAGTCCCAAAGCATTTAAAGTGCTGATGACCAAGTTTTTTACCATCGCACCGCTGATACGGCCATCCCTGCCCACCACAATTTTATTTGAAGCAGGCTTTTCATTGCCTTCTGTTTCTTTAATAAGTAATGTGCCAAATGCCGCAGTAAATTTCACTACATCCAAGGGAGTAAGGTTGTCGCCTGTTTTTCCACCAATGGTGCCACGTATCCCTGAAATACTTTTTATCAATGCCATTCCGTACCTGTTTTAATGAGCTGCAAAGATAAACAACAGTGATTAAAAGTATCATTCATAAATTAATGACAATGGGAAGGTTTGCAGAAAAAAAACTGGTAAATAGTGAATAATCAATAAGGAATTGAAAACAATCTTTTATAATCAAGCCTTTTCACTTAAAAAATTACCTTTGCCGCAAAACAACGATTGTATGTGGTTAAATAACATTTTAGAAACAATAGGAAATACACCTCTTATTAAACTGAATAAAATTACAAAAGATCTGCCCTGCACTGTATTGGCAAAAGTGGAATATTTTAATCCCGGCAACAGTATTAAAGACCGCATGGCACTGAAGATGCTGGAGGTGGCTGAGCAGGAAGGAAAAATAAAACCCGGCGGTACCATTATTGAAGGTACCAGCGGCAATACCGGTATGGGCCTGGCTTTGGCGGCTTGTGTAAAAGGGTACAAATGTATTTTCACCACTACAGACAAACAATCAAAAGAGAAAGCAGATATACTAAAAGCAGTGGGTGCCGAAGTGATTGTATGCCCCACCAATGTAGAGCCGGAAGATCCACGTTCTTATTATTCGGTAAGTAAAAGACTGGCTACTGAAGTTCCGAACAGTTGGTATGTAAATCAATACGACAACCTGGCCAACCGCCAGGCACATTATGAACAAACTGGCCCCGAAATTTGGGAGCAGACAGAAGGCAAAGTAACGCACCTGGTTGTAGCTACCGGTACCGGCGGTACTATTATTGGTACGGCCAAATACCTGAAAGAAAAAAATCCGAACATTAAAATATGGGCTGTTGACAGTTATGGAAGTTTGTTGAAAAAATATTTTGAAACCGGCGAACTGGATCAGAAAGAAGTATATCCCTATATCAGTGAAGGTTTTGGTGAAGACTTTGTACCGCAGAATTATGACATGAGCCTGATTGATGAATTTACAAAAGTAACGGACAAGGATGGTGCAATAATGGCCAGGAGGATTGCAAAAGAAGAGGGAATGTTTATTGGCTACAGCGCCGGCAGTTGCCTGCAGGGTGTACTGCAGTTAAAAAAACAGTTAAAAAAAGACGATGTAGTGGTTTGTATTTTTCATGATCATGGCAGCCGCTATGTTGGTAAAATTTATAACGACCAATGGATGATTGAAAGAGGTTTCCTGGAAGTGAAAACATTTAAAGACCTGGTAAGTGGCAGGGGTGCAAAAAAATTAGTGGTACTTAATAATACCAACACCGTTGCAGAAGCGGTTGAAATGATGAAGAAATATGAAATTGAAAATATCCCTGTGATAGAAAATGGAAAAAACATCGGGGCCATTTCTGAAGGAGGTTTGTTTGATAAAATATTAGTGAACCCGGGAATCATTTCGCAGGCTGTAGGCAGTGTTGTAGAAAAGCCTTACCCGGAAGTAGCTTTTGATACGCCGGTAGAAAGATTAAGCAGTTTTATCAACAAAGAAAATGGGGCGGTACTCAGTAAGGATGAATTGGGCAATTTTCACATTGTGACCAAATACGACATTATACAAAGCCTTGCAAAATAACGCAATAGGAATATTACGATTGATGGAATCATTGATAGGTGCTGCATTTAACCAATCCAGCATTTTCATTTTCTACTCTTCTCAAAACCGTGTTATCGTATTTTTACTATGTGCTTACACCGTAAATACTCATTAAAATGCAGGTACATATCCCTGTGAGAACGTATTTACTGATAGAAAAAAAATGGGCAGAAATGCTATTGTCTGTGAACAAATTGTGAATAATCTTTGTCTTGAAGTTGATTGATAGTATTAAGGATCAATCTTATCCAAAAATCCAGATAAAACCAAACCAGCTTAAAACATCCAATATCACTGAAAAATACTAAAGGTAGAGTCCAATATCAGTCAACTTCATTTTACCTTTTTTTGACACTACATGAAAACAGAAATTATTGATTGCTAAAAAATGAAAATAATTCCTGTGGAAAACCACAGATCCGCCACACTACAGAAAACCGTTTTTTTAACTACACCCCACGATAACCAATACTGTCCACTAAATGTTATTCTAACCCTTAAAGAAAGCTGATAGTAACTCTTCCAAAACCACGTTGTTTAATTGCAGCGAAAACTAATTTTTGAATGGCTGTACATCAAACCAGGCATTCATAAAAACCACATCAAAATGATTTTTGGCTGACAAACCCGCTGTTGCTAAAAATTTGGCTCCCACAGTTTATTGTAAAATAACTGTGGGATTTTTTTTATTTATGCACCCCTTGGTTAATTCGTATTTCTACTTTATCATTTTACCCATGTTTTCAGTTGCCCACATTATTGTAACAAAATAGCATTTTAAACAAATAATATTTCAAAAATTAGACGTTGAAATGTAAAAATTGCAGGTGGTTTTATTTAGTACAAAAAACTGTCTGCCGCCGATAAGACATCCCTAAAAATAAACTGAGGTATTTTTACGATATTTCGGAATTTCATAAAACTCTTTACTGGTAAAGGTTTCAGCTTTTAAAAGATAATAATCATTTAAATGTAACAATAGTAAAGCTACTTGCAGCAATGCTGTTTGTAATGTATTATTACGACGGTGCCAGTAATTATACCGTCGTTAAAAGAGGGCAAATATCCTCTTTGTAAAATTACTTATGCTTATGATATTTGTACCAGAAGTTGATTGATAGAAAGTTTAATTATCAATCATATCCAAAATCCTGATAAACCGTTTAAGATTTCAATCCAAAATCTTGTAAAAGCTGTAAAAGTCCAATATCAGTCAACTTCTATTTTTTTTGATAACCGATAAACCAACATAGATTTTAGAAATTTAGTTTCCAAACAAAAGAAAGATTCAAATCCTGAAAAGCTAAAAAAAACAATATCCCGGGTTTATGCATTAAAAAGCGATGATACCCCAGAAAGACTAATTGAAAGACAATATCCTGAGCCTATGCTGTAAAAGGCGATGATGGCAAAAGACCAACCACACTGAACCCGGGAATAAAATTATTTCTGGTGAGGTAACCCCTCAAAAAGCATTTAAGATCCCGAAGCTGTTTTGAAAGAAACCGTTTCAACATGTTTACTTCCACAGTCTGTGGAAGTTCTTGTTTTTATACCTTCCTGTATTCTTCTTATTCTTTTTTCAAAGTATCTTTTCCCCGGTATTATTTTGATTGAAAACATTTCATTGTTGTTTTTATACAAATTAATATCTCGCCATAAAGTAAATTCTGTGCAATGAAATTTATTTTATTTTTTTTATCTTTTATTATTTCAATTTAACCCTTTACAGGCAATGGTTTTAGAAGGAAAAGAATATGTTTTTGAAATGTATTGCACAGAATTAATGTTAATGAATTTATAATAAAATCACCAGTCTGGCGTTTTAGTAACAGTTTCCAAACAGAAAAACAATAATCGCTTTCCTGTGAAAACTACAAAGTTCAAATCCTAAAGAAGAACAAAAAACCAAATCCTGAACCTATGCCGTAAAAAGCGATGATGGTTCCGAAAGACCAAAAAAACCAATTCCTAGGTCTATGCTTTAAAAAGCGATGATGACCAGAAAAACCAACACTGAAACCCAGAAGTAAATTATTTCTGGAGAGGAAAACCCCTCTTAAAAAACTAAAGATCCCAGGTCAAATTCACAAGATTTGTCCAAACAAAAACCTTCCACAGTCAAAAGCTGTGGAAGTTTTTGCTTTTATACCTGCCGGTGTTTAATTTGATAAAAATGATGCACCACCCCATTTTAGTTTCTATCAAAACTTCCTTCTGGTTCACTTCAAATAGTAGTTTCAGGTAAAATAAGGTATATTTATAAGGAGAATTTATAGCTGCCATATTACTAACTGTAACAGATGTCCTTTGATAATTTAAAACTGTATATTGAAAAATACCGGCCTGATATTATGCCTGTTTGTTTGCCACTGCACTGCTTTATGCCAGAATTATATGAGGGGGCAGGTGGTAAATAAATACGGCCAAAGGCTGCCTTCTGTAAAAATCATTACCACAGGCAACAGGCAGATTTATAAAAGTGATCAGTATGGTAATTTTGGCTTCTCCTCCCCCCTGCTGCAGGATACGTTGGTATTTTCTTATGACGGATACGACACACTGACCCTAATGGTAAAGGCAGAAGAATATGCCCGGGTCATTTTGAAGAACCTTCCTTCGTCAATTATTTTTACAAAGGATAACTTTTCTGTGCTCATACGAAACAATGAATCTTTTCCAGGTGAACAAACATTTAAAAATGAAACCTATCATTTAACCAATGAAAACAATTTTCTTACCACTGCACAATCGCCGGGTATTGCCTTTTCTGCCAACATCAACAGGGCATCTTACAGCAATGTTCGCAGGCTGATCAACGAAATGGAAAGCCTGCTGCCACCATACTCCGTTAGAATAGAAGAAATGCTGAACTACTTTAATTTTAATTATACCGAACCTGGCCGGGACAGTATGTTTCATTGTGTTTCTTATCTTACCAACTGCCCATGGAATAAAACGAATGAACTGCTTTTTGTAAACATCAGTGCCCGGAAAATTGACATGAGAAATATACCTCCCAACAACCTTATTTTTTTAATAGATGTTTCAGGCTCGATGGATATGCCAAATAAATTGCCCCTGCTGAAATCGGGTTTTATAAAAATGGTAAAAAACCTGCGGCCAATAGATACGGTGTCGATTGTAACTTATGGTGAAAATGTGAACCTGGTGCTCGAAGGTGTTTCCGGCAGCAATAAAGAAACTATCACCGCAGCCATTGAAAAACTAAGTGCTGATGGGCCTACACCCGGAGAAGGCGGCATCCGGCTGGCGTTTAAAGTGGCACAGCGGCGGTTTATTCAGGGCGGCAACAACCGGATTATTCTTGCTGCGGATGGTGATTTTAATGTAGGTATGAGTACCAAAAAAGAATTGATGGGGCTGATAGAACAGGAAAAAAAATACGGCATTTACCTTACATGCCTGGGTGTGGGTTCTGGTAATTATAAAGATTCTAAACTGTCTGTGCTGGCGCAAAAAGGAAATGGCAACTTCGCCTACATCGATAATGAGCAGGAAGCAGAAAGAGTACTGGTGACCGACCTTACCAAAACATTGTTTACCGTGGCAGACAATGTATATCTCTCCATGAATTTTAATTCACAGACAGTAAAGCAATACCGGCTGCTGGGTTATGAAAATGAGAATACGATGATGAAAGATACCATCATACAACTGAAAGGTGGAGAAATCGGTTCAGGGCATTCGCTGATGGCAGTATTTGAACTGGTACCTGTTACCGATACATTTATTAACAGCAGTTGGATGGCAAAGCTGCAGGTTCATTACCGCCTGCCGCTGCAGTTAAAACAATACACTACCGGCTATACCTGCCTGCAATTGGCAAAACCATTACTGGAAGCTGATAACAGTCTGAAAAAAGCAGCAAGTGTTGTAATGTTTGGCATTAAGCTGAAAGATTCTGAATACTCAAAAAACATCAGCTGGCGAAGCCTGCAGAAATTAGCTGCAGGAAGTTTTGATAAAGATAAATTTTTAGAAAAAGAATTTTTGCAGTTGATCAGCAAGGCTAAAAAGATGTACACCCACCGCAGGAAATATGGCAGGGATGATTAGCATTAAAATTTAGCAAAATAACAGCGTTTAAAAATTATCGGTACAGAACATTCAATGTATCTTTTACAATAACTACCTGTATTTGAGTTTTCATTTAACTTCTCCATTTATTAAAAAAAATTACAGCTCCTTTTATTTCTTCATTTAAAATGTACGAATAGAACTTCTCTATTTGTGTGATCATTTTTTTAACCATGGGGTAAACCCACTTCTATTTATACTTACTCTAGCTTTAAAGCCCATTAAGGGGTAACATTTCTACAACTATGATTTTAATTTTAGTGATATACCCTACTAATAGCTTCATTTAAGATGGCAGGATGTTTGAAATTTTAATGATAATATTTCAAGGTTAGAATTTGTATCATGACTATTTTATTTATCCAATCAAAAACTTAATCATTCTTGTTTATCGATTTAATAACAAGTAAATAATTAATAAATCAAATTATCCAATATATGAAGATTACCAATACTTTTAGATTTAGATTGAAGTTGATTGACTTGCTGACAGGTTTAAAAATTTATAATGTTTTAGATCTATTTAAAAAGGAACAATATCTCTCTAAGAAAGAACTTGATGAAATCAGGCAGCAAAGATTAAACAGGCTGTTTGCTATAGCTAAAAAATCTACTGCTTATTATGCCGGGTTCAACTCTTTTGATGAGTTACCAATTCTTACAAAAAAAATTATAAATAATAATCCGGCTGATTTTCTCTCCAATATATACAATGGCAAATTGTTTAAGAAATCAACAAGCGGTTCTACCGGCACACCTTTTTATTATAATTCTTCAGCCAATGCACAGTCTCATTTATGGGCCGGATTGCTCCATTCATGGGAAAGTTCGGGATACAGGTTTGGTGATAAAGTTGCCATCGTTTCAGGAAGTGCTCTGGTAAAAACATCGGCAAGGCACAGCATATTCTACCAGCTTATGAATATGGATTTGTATCCCGTTGGAACTTTGACAGATAAGATAGTGGCAGGGTATATTGAGAAAATACGGCAAAAAAAGACCCGGTTGATTTATGGATATGCGCTGGCTGTAAATATTATGGCGGATTACATGATCCAAAATAATATTGCTCCACTAAAAGGTTTACTGGGTATTGTATCTACGGCAGAAATGCTGACGGATAAAACAAGATCCAATATTGAAAAAGCATTTGGCTGCAAAGTATTTAACCAGTATGGGTGCAATGAAGCCGGTATTGCTTCTTTTGAATGTGAAAAGCATCAGCTGCACCTCATCAGCAGCCGCTGTGTGTATGAAACAGATAAGGAAGGAAACCTCATTGGTACCGACTTGGCTAATGAAGCCTGCATTTTAATGAAATTTAAAACAGGCGACCTTGTGGAGTTTTCTGAAGAAGGATGCAGTTGTGGAAGAAATTATCCTGTCATTAAAAATATAATTGGCAGAAGTGATGATATTATCACCGATAGAAATAATAAAAAGATACACTCTTCTTATTTCAATTTTATGTTTAAAAAAGATAAATCAATTAAACAGTACCAGGTACTTTTTGATGAAAAATCATTGAGCCTGAATTTGCTGGTGGATGATGATTTTTCAGAAAAAAATTATACCCATTTAATGAGCAGTGTAAAGGGTGACCTTGATTTTGAAGAATATGAAATAAAGACTGTTGAACAATTTTATACAAACAAAAATTTCAAACATACTTATATTATTGATAAGCGAAAACATAAACTTACAGCTGTATAGTTTTGCTTTTTTTTCTTGAAACACTTTATTGCATCGTTTTTTTTTCTCGTCATTGTTCATTTCCCATTTAATTCAGGCAAAAATGGCAGCTTAAACTAAGCTTGTTGTGGTAATACTGCTAAGATCATTACTGCCGTTGGATGAAAGTATAACAGATATTGAACAGGCACTTCCATTATTTATATAATTAGTTCATTAATTAGCATACGGACCCAGGTTTCATTGAAATTTACGAAGAACCCTGAAAGAAAAAAATTAGTTGTACATCGAAATAAAAATTATGCCCGAATCTAAAAGCAGACATCCACAAACATCCGCAGCACCACACTAAGACTTCCAGCATTCACCCAAAACAAAAAAACAACAGCGCTATTGTTGTAGCGATATTAGTTTTTGGTTTACTTGGACTTGGTATCAGTTTTTTATCAACGGTTCCAGTATTCCTGTGTTGCTAGCTTGTGCTGCGGCACGAGGCTTGGCATGATTTCTTTTTGGCTACCAGATCAATAAAAGAATATCAAAGAAATGAAATATCCACACCCTATAATGTGAGCCTTACACGATGGACTAATTTGCTTCATCAATCCTAATGTAACATACTCATCTGTTATCCTGCAATACTTTTTTTGTGCGTTATATTGCCTTCTTAATTCCTCAAAGATCAGCAGATAAGCCTGCATTGATTTCTTATTTTTAGTTGTACCTCTCCGCTATTGCCTGAAAAAAATCCTTAATATATTAGAATGTTTCTAAATGATTATGCTATATTTATACTAACGAGATGGCTTGTGACAGTTGCTCATCCTTTTTACTTTTCATAAATTACCTGTAATTCCTATTGCTGGATTTTTTGAATTGAATCATCCCCCAACTTCTGGTCTGCACCTTCTGTACTGCTTTTTTAATAATATTAAAAGAGCGTAAATTATCGATACGCATAAAAGGTATGGATCAATTAAAAATGAATAGATCATTGCCGGTATGTATAACCAAAACGCCAAAGCGTTTTTTTGAATGTATAAATAATGCGTTACTGTATGAAATGGCAAGCGTAGGAGAATGACATTACTTTATTTGAGTGGCGGGCAATATTGTTTAGTTACAAGTTTGAGAATAACTGTTTATAAAAAATCAAATCACACCATTTTTAATCAAAAAAATAAAACCGATGACAGTATTAGGCGTTCATAAAGGACACGACTCCTCTGCAGCAATTGTAGTAGATGGCAAAGTTATAGCCGATGTTCAGGAAGAAAGATTCTCAAGAGTTAAACATTCAGGAAACGCTCCATTGAAAGCGATTGAATTTTGTTTAAAACAGGCCGGGATAAAGGATATTAATGAGGTGGATTATATCAGTTCTTCATGGCAAACCGCTTCCAGGGAATTGAATGCTGTTTTTGGCCTGCAGGAAACAGTAAGTACAAAAAAGAACATCGCAGTGCAAATTGCAAAAAAAATATTTGGCATGTCAGTGGGTACTTCCAGGCTTAAATTACCTATCTACTATCCCAATTATAAATTAGCAGATCCGGCAAAATTTATAAATAATCACCATCATCTGGTACATGCAGCTAGTGCATACTTTACACGTAAAAACAGTGAGAAGACTTTAATTTTTAGCATTGATGGTTCCGGAGATGAAATGTGCACCTCCATTTGGATGGGTGAAGGAAATAAGATTGAACTGGTAAAAAGTTATTTCAGGGAAGCATCTGTTGGGTGGGCCTATAGTGTTGTTACAGAAGGGTTGCACTGGATTCATGGCGATGGTGAAGGGAAAACAATGGGGCTGGCGCCGTATGGTGATTATACCAAATGCAAAGGGGTGTTAGATAAATACTTCCCCGAGTTTAAGGATGAAAATTTAATTAAACCGTCAGCCCTCGGAACAGTGTATAACTGGAGCATGAGTGGCTCTACAGAATTTCATCTGGACGAAGCTTGGGAAGTGGAAAAATTAATTGCACAATACGGACGGGAAGACATTGCCGCAGAAGCACAACGAAAACTGGAAGAAAATATAATGAACCTTGTTTTTGGGTGGGTAAAAAAAACAGGGATTAAAAACATTGCTTTTGCCGGTGGGGTAATGCTGAATGTAAAATTAAACCAGCGTATCTGGAACAACCGTGGAGACCTTATTGTTGACCAGCATGTATATCCCAATCCGGGTGATTCCGGTTTGGCGGTTGGGGCGGCGCTACTGGAATATTACAAACACAATGATTTTAAAGGGCACGAATTCAATCATCTTTACCTGGGGCCGGAATATTCAAATGAAGAGATCGAATCTATTTTAAAGATCAGGAAAATAAATTACAACTACCTCGAAAACCCGTCCAGGAAAGCCGCTGAATTGTTAGCCGAAAATAAAATTGTAGCCTGGTTCCAGGGACGCATGGAAAGTGGCCCAAGGGCGCTGGGCAACCGGTCTATTTTAATGAGCCCGTTAAAAGCTGAAAACAAAGATATCATCAATGCCTGGGTAAAATTCAGGGAAGGCTTCAGGCCGTTTTGCCCATCATTAACGTTCGAAAGCAGGCATGACTATTTAAAAGACTGCAGGGATGAATTTTTTATGATCACCTCTTTTGATATCAAGGATGAAAAAAGGAATGCCATTCCGGCGGTGGTGCATGTAGACGGAACTGTTCGTCCTCAAATGGTGCAAAAGGAAACCAATCCAAGGTACTGGGAATTGATAAATGAGTTTGGAAAAATTACTGGTGAAAGTATTGTACTGAATTCTTCTTTTAATGTAATGGGAGAATCCATTGTAAATAATCCCAAAGAAGCGATCAGGTGCTTTTTTGATTCAGGAATAGATGCTTTGTTTATCGGTAATTATTATGTAGCAAAATAAAAACACGCCAACGTATAGCTGTTGTATAAATTCATTAGTACTATCCGGCTGCAATTACAATGCAGCCGGATCTTTATGGAATAGCCTCCCGAAAAAAAATTGTTCAGAAAGGAAGAATATTTTTCAACACAGTTTTTATCAGCTTTATTTTACACGGCCAGGGGAACAGGTATTCAGCAAGTCAATTATTTTATTTAGCTTTCCCTGCAGCATTTCAACAGGTATTTTTATTTATAAATGAACCAAACAACACACCAGTACTTCATCATTAATAAACCATACAATATGGTGTCGCAGTTTGTAAGTACCCACCAGGTCGGTTTATTGGGCGACATTGATTTTAATTTTCCTGCAGGTACACATGCAGTAGGCCGGCTGGATAATCATTCAGAAGGGTTGCTGATTTTAACCACCAACAAAAAAGTAACCCGATTATTATTTTTGGCCGATACTCCACATAAACGGACTTACCTGGTCCAGATAAACAATGTGCTGAGCAAAGAAAAGCTGCACCTGCTGCAAACTGGTATTGCTATCCGGATAAAAGGCGGAATCAATTATGTTACGCCAGCCTGCGATGTCAGCATTGTAGAAAACCCAGAATTGATATATCCAGCTGCAATTACTCAACCGCAATATGGACCACATACCTGGCTGCTCATTACATTAACCGAAGGTAAATATCACCAGGTAAGAAAAATGGTGGGAGCCCTTCATCACCGTTGCAAAAGACTGATCCGGGTATCGATAGAAGAGCTTGAACTTGGTGGGCTTGCCCCGGGTTGTGTTAAAGAGATTGAAGAAAAAGATTTTTTTAAAAAATTAAAAATTGATTTGCCCGTTTAATTTTTTTGCACCGCAGTTTTAATTTGATAATGATTTTTTAGTGCAGCAAAAAAAATGCTTCTAAAAAAATGATTTGACCGAAAGACCACTACCCTGCTTCTGTGTATTTTTTAAAATTGTCCAGGATAGCCTGCCAGCCTCCCTTTTGCAATTCTAAAGAATTGATATTTTCAGGCTCAAAACTTTCCTCCACCCGGGTATAGTTTCCCTGGGTTGTAAAAATTATTTTTACTTTTCTGCCATCATCAAGTGTATTTTCAATGTATTCATTTTCAGTAACGGCATCATATACCCCACCAAAATCAAAACCAAAACTTCCGTCTTTTGCCTCCATCCTGCTCACAAACCTGCCGCCGGCACGTAAATCATTTTCTGCCCACGGCGTGTGCCAATCGTCGGATGCGTTGTTCCATTTTACGATGTGTTCAGGCTTAGTCCAGTATTCCCAAATTTTTGTTACCGGTGCCTGAATAATATTTTCTACAGTGATGAATACTTTTTCGTGAGTAGCCATGATGTTTATATTTTTTATGTAGGATTGTTTTTATTATGCAAAAATTGAAATTATTTTTCAAATAAATACCTTAAAAATAAAATTTGTACGGGATGCTTATAAAAGAAAAAATTAACGAAACAAAACAACTGATCCCTTAAGCAGCTGAAGTGGCTGAGCCGCTGTTTTCTTATAATAGCAAAACCAAACATAAGCTCCGGCTGCTGCATTTACGCCTTTAATTTTCCCATCCCATCCAATCGCCGGTGCTGAGGTTTCAAATACTTTTTGTCCGTATCTGTTATACATAACTAAATGGTATTGATAGAAAGTATTGCCCTGCGAAATTCTGAACGTCTCATTTTTTCTATCATTATTTGGAGTGAAGGCGGAAGGAAAAAATATGTCGCAGATGGATTCTTCAATGGCTATTTCTGCCCTCGCATTTACACAATTATCCGTTACAACTACAGAATACAATCCAGCTTTTTTTACAGTGTATGTTTTTTGCGTAGATCCATCCTGCCACAAATAACCAGCAAAATTACCCGGAGAAAGTACAATAGAATCACCTGCACATAAATTTGTTTTGTCTCCTAAACCAGGTGATAATAAATCTGATACGGTAAGTCGAATAGTCCTGGTGCTGTCGCAGCCAGCACCATTTATAAAATATTGTACATAATTGCCTGTGCTTGTATGGCCTTCAAATGAAGCCCCTTTGCAAATGCTGGTATCAAGCGAAGATGCTGAAATTGGCAAAACGGTTAACCGGATTGTCCTGGCACTATCGCAACCAGCTGCATTGGTAAAATGCTCCACATAATTTCCCGAATTTGAATGGCCTGCAAAAGAAACTCCATAACAAATAGTAGTGTCAAAAGAAGAAGCTGCAGCAGGCAAAACAATTAAGTGGATTGTCTTCGTACTATCGCAACCAGCTGCATTGGTAAAGTGCTGCACATAAGTGCCCGAATTGGAATGGCCTTCAAAAGATATTCCAAAACAAACAGTAGTGTCAACAGACGAAACTGCAATTGGTAAAACATTTAACCGGATTGTTTTGGTGCTGTCGCAGCCAACGGCATTGGTAAAATGTTGCACATAAGTTCCCGAAATTGAATGGCCTTCAAAAGAAGTTCCGAAACAAATGCTGGTATCAATAGATAAAGCAGCAATGGGAAGAACGGTTAGATTAATTGTCCTGGTACTGTCACAGCCTGCTGCATTGGTAAAGTGTTGCATATAAGTTCCCGAAGTTGAATGGCCTTCAAAAGAAGTTCCATAACAAATGCTGGTATCAAGAGATAAACCAGCAATGGGAAGAACGGTTAGATTAATTGTCCTGGTACTGTCACAGCCTGTAGCATTGGTAAAATGTTGTACATAAGTCCCCGAAGTTGAATGGCCTTCAAAAGAAGCGCCGAAGCAAATAGTAGTATCAACAGACAAAGCTGCAATTGGCAAAACAGTTAAATTGATTGTAATCACACTATCACATCCCGAAGGAGAAGCTACTGTTCTTATAAAGCTGCCCGAAGTACTATGTCCTTCATAAGAATTGCCAAAGCAAATGGTTGTGTCTTTTTGAAAATGAAAAGAGTTATTTACTAATAGCTGTTTGGTATTGGTTACTGTAGCAGCACAACCGCCACCGGTTATACTGAGGGTAATATTTTTATTTCCCGTAGTACTCCATCGAACCGAATATGGCCCACGGTCACTGCCGGAAACCACTGTACCACCATCCCAGTTCCAATTAAAAATATAGCCGCTTGCATTGACCGGAATATTGCCGTTATATGTTACCGTTACGTCACTGCCCGAACATGCAGGAGAAGGAGCCAGCAAAAAATCAGCTGTGCTGGCAATGGTATCAATATCATGGTAAATCAGCGATACATCGGCCTGGGTAGAATAATAATTTGCAAATGACAGGTAGGCAAAATTAGCTTCCCCATCCTCACAGGCAAAGCCCACTGGGTCATCCCGGAAAATGTGTACCGGTTTGTTTGCTGTACTGATATAAAAATTGGTGAGGTCATTGTAAGATGTAAATAACTGGTCATTCACATAGATGTCAACTTTTTTGGTAGTATTATTTCGTGTAATAGTGAGTAGATAATAAGTAGTGTCATTAAAAAACGGGCAAATACCAAAGTTGCCATTCGGATAAAAATTAAGGCAACGTTCAGTGATTGGCGTTGGTGTATTGTAGTTGGTAAAATAAATGCCATTATCTGACACGCCATTTGAAAAATCAATTACCCTGGTATAGAAGCGGTTAAAGTTGGTGACCTTAATATACATTTGAACTGTGTAGGTGGAAGCAATCACTCCATTTGTGTTCAGGTATTTTAATCCCCAGTTAAGATTATTATGATACACTATCCTGCTGACACCAG
The DNA here is from genome assembly GCA_031371545.1 of Chitinophagaceae bacterium. GTDB lineage: Bacteria > Bacteroidota > Bacteroidia > Chitinophagales > Chitinophagaceae > Ferruginibacter. The sequence continues at coordinate 2,036 of JANMJU010000064.1, read as the reverse complement.
AGGTAAGTGTATCTGTAATAAAACGGCCAGAAGTAGCAGCAGTGGATGGGCCGCATTGTAAATTTAAACCTTTTGTTGGTATCAGATCTGGTGCACAGGTTGGCTCTGTTGTAGACAGGGTATTGTAAAACCGGTAAGTATTTCGGATTTGTGCCTGAGCTATTAGTTTGTTGCAGCAGATGCAGGCTGCAAGCAGGATGAGTATGTTCAAAAAATATTTATTCATGCATCAAAAATTAATGTTGCTGTCAAAATCAGCCTGCTGCTAAGGTAAGGCAAGATTTATTGTTGCCGCCAATTTTTGCTTTACAAAATAATAGCAATACACTGCTGTAGGTTATTGTGCTTACATTTGCCAAAACTAAAAAGGAAATATGAGCCTGGAAGAACAGTTGCAAAAGGAAGTGAAAAAAAATGTGAACTATGCAAATCTGTTATTAATGTAAAGCTGTATGAAGTGCCGCCGCAAGACAGAACAAATTGAAGGCAAAATTGAGGGGCAGGTAATTGTTATTCTTACCAAATATGTAAGGAAGCAAAATAGTTGATGAATTTAAAAAATAAAGAAGATAAAAATTTAAACGGATGAAATTCTTTTCAAAGTAAGGGGTATTGAATTTATCAATATCACTTAACAAGATTCAAACAAAAGAATTTATAAACTGTTATTAACAATATGAAATACAAGTATCTTTTTTTAACCGGTTGTATCATATTTTTTTTATCGGACAATTCTTTTTCACAAAATGACTGGGCATTAAGACTGGATAAAGAAGGCATCAAAGTGTATTCAAAAAATCTGGATAACTCACCTTATAAAGCTATTAAAACAGTTTGCACAATTGATGCATCGTTAAGCAGGCTCACAGCTGTTTTGATGGATATTAATAATACCACAGCTTGGGTTTATTCTACTAAAACAGCTACTCTATTATCTCAGCCGGCACCGGCAGAATTGCTGTATTATTCAGAAGTAGATATTCCCTGGCCTGCCAGCAACCGTGACTTTATAGTTAGTATGAAAATATCGCAGGATGCAAGAACAAAAGCTGTTACTGTGCTGGCTGATAATAAACCTGCATATTTACCCGAAAATAAAAATATCATACGCATTCCTCAATCATACAGTAAATGGTACATAGAACCTTTATCAAACGGGCAGGTAAAAATTGAATATATACTCCAGGTAAATCCGGGGGGGACAGTGCCTGCCTGGCTCATCAATATGTTTGCTACCAAGGGGCCTTTTGAGTCGTTTAAAAATCTTCGTAACCAGGTAAAAAAAGCAGCTTATAACAACGCATCTTTACCATTTATCAGGGATTAAAAATTGATTTAAACTTATCAAGTGAAAATGTTTTACAATCCAAAGTAAAAATATTACTGCCCTTTTCAAAGACAAGTTTTTAATAAATTAACGACTAAATGCAAACTAATTTTCAATCTTGTAATGCCTCTTTTTTTTGTCCAGGTATTTTTCCCTTATCACTTCGCTGAGTGATTTATTATACACTTTGCTTTCTACCCATGAAATAATATCGAGGTATGCAAACGATCTTGTTTGAAAACGGTTTTTTTTCAAACCTTTAATACTTTGTAAAAATGTTTCCAGTTCTGTTTTCAGTTTCGATCTTGGCACATGAAAAGAGTTGCGTAAGAATTTAAACATGGCTTCTTCCACAACGGTAAGGTTTTCCATCTTTGCCATGTAGCGATACACCGATTTTATCAGCGAATCAATAATTTCAAAATTACCCAGTTCATAATGTGCCATCAGGTGCAGCAGCCTGGCATAGCATTGCAGGTCGTTTCGCAGGTCGGCATTGCCATTGATAATCTTTTGCAGGTAATCAACAGTAATATCATATTTGCCACTGCCAAAATACAAATTGGCAATTTTATAATTGAACACAAGAATACGGTGAGAGTCTAAATACAAGGCATACTCATTCAGCTTTTCCTCCAGTTGCGGCACCATTTTAAGCCCTTCGGCAAAAGTGCCCAGCATAAAATGCTGGTTGATGGTGGCACTGTTG
>JANMJU010000028.1:0-58202 GCA_031371545.1 Chitinophagaceae bacterium | reverse complement strand
GGAAAGAAATAGCCATTGCTGTCTTTCAGGCTGGGGCAGTCCGTTAGTGGCCGCCATTTTATATTTTCCCATTCGCTGGTAATAGCCAGGTGAACGCCCACATCTACTCCCGGATTTTGCCGCAGCAGTTTTACCGCTTCCGGAAACCAGGGCGATGGTACAATTACTTCAATAGAAGTTTCGATACCTTCTTTAAAACATTTTATCAATGCTTCATTGCCCGAATGGGTATAGCCCATATCATCGCCACGAATGATGAGACGGATTGGATTTTGTTGCTGTGCATTGGCAGTGGCAAAAAAAATTAAAAAAATAAATACGCTAACTAATACTTTCATAATTTTCAATTGAATTTATTGTAATGCCTATTTTTATTTACATCATCTTGTTATCAGTACTTCCACTGCATATTTTTTGTCAGCATTTTTAAAACTCACTACATACACACCGGCAGCTAATTTTTGCACCGGCATAATAATATTTCCTGCATTGCCCGTAGTAATTTCTGTTTGCATCACTTTTTGCCCAAGCATGTTATACATATCAATTGATTGACCAAGGCTAAATCCTCCATTGAAAGATACTTTGATATTATCATTGGCAGGATTTGGAAATACAGCAAAATCTTTTGTTGAAACAAAATCTGGCTGCGTAAATAATTGTGCAGTTGGTATAGCGCTTCTTGCAATAACAGGCCCACGCCATTCTAATTTACAAACAGCATCACCACCATTTTCATAATACTCAATTTTGATGCTGTATTTTTTACAGGCTTCCAAATTCAGGGTGGCACTGAATTCCGTGGCACCCTGGTCAATCCATTTATCAATCAGCAACTGCCCATTTACCCAAAGCCTGATGCCATCATCAGCCGTTACATAAAAAGTGTAAGCACCTGCATCTAACGTTTGCACATAGCCCGAAAACCTTGCTTTAAAATTATCATTGCTGATGTTTGCAGGGCTGCCGCCACCCCAGTCAAAATTTACCTGCGGCACTGTTGCAGTAGCAGTGGCTATAGTTGGAAAAGCATCTTGCGGAGCATTGTTGCTAAAATATTCTGCTTTTAAGCCTGTGCCATCACTGCTGCAGATGGCCGTGGCTGCAAACAATTGTGAGGATGGAATATTTTGTTTGCAAATACCGGCAGCGCTCCATTGCAATATGCAGCTTGCCGCAGCAGTGTTGCTGTAATATTCAAGCCGTATATCGTAATCAATATTTTTTTGCAGCGTCATTTGTGCAGTGCTTGCAGTAATTGGTTTATCTGCCCAGCTATCAATCAGCAATTGGTTGTTGATATATAATCTTACGCCATCGCTGGCGGTAACATAAAAAGTATAGTTATCATTTGTAAGTGGCCTTAATTTCCCTGTCCATCTTGCTTTGAAGATATCATTGCTCACTGCAGCATCCGGGCTGCCACTACCCCAGTTAAAATTTATTTTTTCATCAAGCCTTACCGCAGCAGGCATAGCATCAAAACCAGCTGTTGCATTGGAGTTTGTAAAGTATTCTCCTTTTAATCCATTGCCATTTGCATAAGTAAGTGTTGCAAGTGCGCCATCACATTTAACTCCATACACTTTTAATTCATTTGAAAAAGTAGGCGTATATACTTTTCCATTGGCAATAGTTGGCGAATTAAACTTTGCAAATTTCCCCAACGCATCTGTTGCATTCATATCGCTATTCCAAATTTCGCCTGCGGAAACATCTGCAGCCCTGTATGCTGCAATGCTGCCGGGCCGCACCTGGTTATTTGCATTGCCACTAAATGGAAAACATGCCCACACAATTGCCGACGCTGCATCATTATCATTGGAAGAAATCGACAACATGGCACCGGGCATACCATTATCCAAATTGCGGTTGCCCTGTTTAAAATTATTATTAAATGTTCCGCTGTTCCTGTCAAATGTAAACTGGCGTATTTTAAAAGTCTCTGCCCATGCATACACAAATTCATCTGTACCCAGCTTTGCATACACCGGCGAACCATGCACATGTACATAACCAGTACGTACAGGATTAAATTCCAATGTATCCACCGCTTGTGCATTATCAGTTGTAAATCTGCCCATATTGTTGTAATCAATCACATAAGAAATACCTTCTTTAGAACCGGAGATTGTAGTAGAACTGTTGGGTATAATTAAAACACCATCGCAACCATAATCAAGATCAAGATCATCTAAGTATTGATAATTAGCCGGCGTAAACCAATCCAACAACTGCAACTGAGGCGTTAATTTTACAAGGCTTTCACTTCTTCCGTCAATCAGGTTATTGTTATCAGCACTGGTTGTTCCATTACCGGTTGCCAAATAAAGATTGCCATCATCACCAACAGATACTCCCTGGCCTGCCATCCATATTCCACCAGCCCAACCATTGGGTGTAGTGTTGTAAGTGTATTGCAAATTGAGTGCGGTTGCATCATAGCCAAGCACCCACCCATGATATGGGCCCCAATCGCAATGTGATGCTGATGCGATGTAAACAGTATTATTAAACAACAGCAATGCAGGCCGCTGGTTAGAATATTTTGCATCGTAATTTAACACGCCATTTACACTGCCAGTACCATTGCCGTTTACAGAAGCAACAATTTTTTTGGGGCTTCCTGTTTTGTGCTGGCCTGTTGTTATGTCGAGTGCATTGAGGTAATGATAAAAATTTCCTGCGGCATCAATTGTTTTGGTAACAACATACAATGTGTTTGAATTGGTATCAATCACCGGTGTGCCCACAATACCCATGTTGCCACTGAAGTCACGGTAGTTGCCGCCGCATGGTTTTCCGTTCACGGCATCCTGCAAATCAAAAATATTGGGTGCTCTTTGCCCGGAAGGGCTAAGGCTTGTTTGCCATAACGGTGCACCATAGCTTACATCATCTGCATTAAAAGCATACACAGAATTATTAACCGTAGCAACAAAAACTACGTTGCCGAAAAAACTGTTAATAGTAAGCTGACTCACTACTAATGGCTGTGCATACACCTGGTCATCTACAGCTAAACTTCCGGTAAGGCCAAAGGATGCTGTGGCAACATTGACAGGAGTTAAAATAGTTTCTTTGTCATTCCATCCTGTGCGGTGCAAATTATTATGTTGCGTAACTACAGATATTTTGTTTTGAGCAAATGCAGCATTGAATGAAATGAGAGAAAGGCAGGCAAATATTTTATACATGAGAAATCAATCATTGTTTTGGAAAATGAAAGTAACTAAAAATTTTCTGAGTAAATGTTATTGCTAAACTATAAGTAAGCTTTATTTTTAAATTCTAATCAAACAAGATGTCACTACTTTTAAACCGTTCTGTTTTTGGCAGCCCTGCAAATGCAGGCAATACATTAAGCCATGAAGAAGCCAATCAATTATTAAATGATTGGGTAAAAAATGAGCGCCTGCAACTGCACATGAAGCAGGTGGCACATTTAATGAAGTGCTGGGCAGCAGAAAAAGAAAATTTAAATGAAGCAGATCAATGGCGCTGGGAAATGGCAGGCCTGCTGCATGATGCAGACTGGGACCAATGGCCGGAGCAGCATTGCAAAAAAATTATTGAAGAACTGGAATCAAGAAATATTGACGCTGAAATTATAAGAGCGATTGCCAGTCACGGGCCGAATCATTTTGGTGTAGAGCCCGAAACAAAAATGGATAAGCTGCTGTACGCTTTTGATGAACTGAGCGGATTGACACATGCTTACAGTTTGATGCGGCCGGAAGGATATGTTGGTATGGAATTAAAAGGAATAAAGAAAAGATTTAAAGAAAAAGGATTTGCTGCCAATGTAAACCGTGAAGAAATTTTAGATGCGATGAACAGAGCAAATGTTGAACTGGATTATATCATGCAGTTTATTATAGAGAAGCAGGGGGAGGTAAAATAAAGTTATTCGTCTTTAATAAATTTTGCATTGAGATAACCCGGAGCAATGCTGTTGTCTTCAAATATTTCCAGTGTATATTTTCCATTTTCAAGCATTGGCAACGGCGGAGTACCGCAATAAAGCAGGCCTGCATATGAGGTATCTGTTCCTATTGCTATGTTAGCCCCGGCATATCCAATAATGTTTTCAAATTCTTTATACCTGGTTGCCGTTCCATTTATTATTGTACCAAATTCTTTTCCTGAAGCGTAAGAATATAAAAATGTATTTCTGCTTGCATTCCTTATCCGCATCATTAGCGGTGCATTACTATTTTCTTTTTTACAGGAATATAATATTGTAATTGTCAGTACAAACAATAATGAATATTTCATACATTTTTTTAAAGTTGACAACAGTCTTTTGCAAATGGTTGCATTCTTTAAACTTTTTTTTTACCGGTAAATCATTTAGTTCTTTTTTGCATAGCCCGGCAGTATGATCTTTCGCAGTGATGCTCCTTTTAAAACATCAATGCTCATATTTTTTAATAAATTGGCTGTAAGACAATAGATCAAAAGCGGATAACAAAATGTTGCTTCACTTTAAAATCGGGATTAATGAAAACGAGGCCGATAAAAAACAAATCGATGGTTAATGTTACGGAAGGATGCTGCTGAATGATTGCCCACGCCGCTTCCATTTCTTCACTCCAGTGAATGTCGTCGAAGATGAGCATAGTTGAGGGGGTTGAGAAGTTTAGAAGTTTAGAAAAATATTCTACTGTTGGTTCTTTCCTGTGATTCCCGTCAATGAAAGCAAAATCTATTTTGCCAGTTTCATTTAATAAGGGTTGAAATGTTTTGGCAAAATCACCCAGGGTAAGCTGAATGTTTTTTATTTGCAATTGCTCAAAGTTTTTTTGTGCAATGGCTGCGATTGCAGATGATCCTTCGCAGGTAAATACTTTGCCTGCCGCATTTCCTTTGGCAAGGTAAGCGGTGGTAATACCCAAAGAAGTACCCAACTCTAAAATGGTGACAGGTTGATAGTACTGAACGATTCGAAATAATAATTGTGCGAATATTTTGGGCTTCAATGAAGAAGCTGCAATATTTTTTATCAACCTTTTGTTTGATTTCATCACAGCAGAGCCGGCGCCAAAATCTTCTATTTCTATCACCGCCCTGTCTTGCAACAGTTGCCGGCGCTGCTTTTCGATAGCTGCATAACAATCGTATTGTTTTTTATCTTTTAATACATTATTGATAAATTCAAATACAAAAGGAGAATGCACGCCGTGACCTTTGCCATTGCTGGCGGTAAGATAATAGTGAAGGAATTTTTTTGCCAGTTGAAATTTTGAAAACAAGATAATAAGGAATAAGAAATGAAAAATAAGGAATAAGGAATAAGAAACTATCGATACTAACCAGTCTTTCTTTGCCACTTTTGAAATGTATAACTGTACTGGTGTTTTTCATCCTTTTCAAAATCTTCGTTCGAAACCAACTCCCATTCTTCTTCATTTATAACCGGGAAAAAAGTATCTGCCTCCAGTTGGGTATGTACTCTTGTTAAATAAATTTTATCCGCAATAGACATGGCCCATTTATAAATTTCTCCACCACCAATTATAAATGCTTCTTTACAATTTGTTTCATCCGCTTTTTTCAAAGCGTCCTGCAAATCTGTTGCAACCTTTACCCCTGCTGCTTTCCAGCCGGCCTGTCTTGTTATTACAATATTGGTTCTACCGGGCAAAGGCTTGTTTACCGATTCAAAAGTTTTTCTGCCCATGATAACCGGCATGCCCCAGGTGGTATTTTTAAAAAACTTTAAATCATTGGGTAAGCGCCAGAGCAGCTGGTTGTTTTTACCAATGGCGTTATTTTCTGAGGCGGCTACTACTAATGAAATGATCATGAGAAATAAGGAATAAGAAATGAAAAATAAGAAATAAGGAATTAAAAGAGCTTGCTGTTTAAAGATGCTTTCTTCTTTTTAAATTCAAAATAAGAAATGAAAAATAAGGAATAAGGAAGTAAAAGAGCTTGCTGTTTAAAGATGCTTTTTTCTTATCATGGCTTTTGGCTATTTTTCTTTACAGTGTCTATACTTTTTAAAAATATTGCCATTAGCTCATTGCATTCTCCGAGTGTTGATAATATCAGCTCATTTACAACAATTGGTTTTTCACTGATTATTCTCAAGTTAACTCTTGATTCCCTTATTTCTTTTAAAACCAGTTTCATTTTATGAATAAAATCTGCCGGAGATTCAGCAGCTTGTGCTTCACCATAAATTAATGCAGGTGCTGTACCACTTTTAGAAAGCTGATGCTCCAAATTTTGACCGGCTTTTGTATTGGGTAAAATATCACAAATCGATAAGCAGGCACAAGCAAACTTAATTAGCCTGTCTTCCAAATCATATTTCTTTTCCATTATAGCTTATTTTGTTTAATACTAAAATACCTGCTACCCCCCTTTCTGCATCCAACTTTCTTATTCCTTATTTCTTATTCCTTATTCCAACTTTCTTATTTAAACCGCCACAGGCGCTTTTATCCCCGGATGACACTGATAATTTACCAATTCAAAATCTTCAAACTTAAAATTAAAAATATCTTTTGCAGAAGAATTAATTTTCATCTGCGGTAATGGAAACGGCGTTCTTGATAATTGCAATTGTGCCTGCTCAAAATGATTGCTGTACAAATGAGTATCACCTCCTGTCCACACAAAATCTCCCAGGTCCATATCGCAAACCTCTGCAATCATCATAGTAAGCAATGCATACGAAGCAATATTAAAAGGCACGCCTAAAAAAACATCCGCACTTCGCTGGTACAATTGACATGAAAGCCTGCGTCTCTGCTCTCCCCCTTTGGGGGAGCTGGAGGGGGCTGTATAAAATTGAAACAGGCAATGACAGGGCATCAGTTTCATCTTTGGTAAATCGGCCACATTCCAGGCACTGATGATAATCCGGCGGCTGTCGGGGTTATTTTTTAATTGATGAATCACTTCTTTCACCTGGTCTATTTCAACGCCATCGGCACCAGCCCAGCTGCGCCATTGTTTACCGTACACTGGGCCAAGGTCGCCATTTTCATCAGCCCATTCATCCCATATTTTTACATTGCGTTCTTTTAAATAACCAATATTGGTGTCGCCATTTAAAAACCAGAGCAGTTCGTAAACAATACTTTTCAGATGGCACTTTTTTGTTGTTACCAATGGAAACCCTTCGTTCAAATCAAACCGCATCTGGTAGCCAAATACACTTCTTGTTCCGGTACCGGTACGGTCGCTTTTATCGGTACCCTTGTCCAGGATATGTTGTAATAAATTCAGGTATTGCTGCATGGCTGCAAAGTAAGTGAAAAGTGAAAAGTGAAAAGTGAAAAGTTATCAAGGATTAAAACATCCTGTAAAAGGATGAACTTTACCTTCAAAAAATAATAATGATGAATATTACAATACGAATAGCAACAAAAGAAGATTGCCCACGAATGCTGGAGCTGGTAAAAGAACTGGCCGAATATGAAAAAGCACCGCAGGAAGTAACGGTGGATTTTAATCATTTTGTTGAAAGTGGCTTTGGCGAAAACCCTGTGTGGTGGGCTTATGTAGCCGAGGCGGATGGAAAAGTGGAAGGCTTTGCATTGTATTATATCCGCTACAGCACCTGGAAAGGTCAGCGGATGTACCTGGAAGATATTTTAGTAACAGATAAAATGAGGGGAAAAGGCCTGGGAAAATTATTGCTTGATAAACTGATAAAAGTGGCAAAAGAAAAAAAATACAGCGGCGTAGTATGGCAGGTACTGGACTGGAATGAACCGGCCATTAATTTTTACAAAAAATTTGAAGGGATCAAATTTGACGGTGAGTGGGTCAATTGCAGCATTGAATTGAATTAAATTAAAAATATTTTGCCTTTCAGGCATCAAATAATATTTTCACTGTATCAAGTATCAGTCATTCCTGATATTTAATCATTAAAACTGAATTCCATGTTTTCCATCCATTCCAAAAAAATTGCTGCTGCTTTGTTTGCCTCCTTCATTGCAGTACTATCAATTTTCGTTGTTTCCTGCCAAAAAGAATTGAGCGGAAATGGTTTTACCATTACAGAAACCCCGCCAGACCTGACTACAAAAATAACTTCTTCTGTTTCCGGTTTTGTAACAGATGAAAATAATGCAGCTGTAAACGGCGCCGCAGTGCAGGTAGGCACCAGCAGCACCAATACAGATAAGTATGGTTATTTTGAAGTAAGCAATGTGCAGGTAGTAAAAAATGCCGCACTGATTACAGTGGCTATGCCCGGCTATTTCAAAGGGATTAAAACTTATACTGCTGCAGAAAACAAAAGTGCTTTCTTCAGAATAAAATTAATTCCTAAAACAAATGAAGGGAATATTGATGCAGCTGCAGGTGGAATAGTAAACTTGACAAATGGGCTAAGTATCAGTTTACCTGCTAATGCTGTGGTGATATCTTCATCTAATGCTGCTTATACAGGACAGGTAAATGTAGCCGCCCATTGGCTTAGCCCTGTTGCTGCTGACTTAGACAGGATTATGCCTGGCGATTTAAGAGGACTCGACAGCCTTGGATTTATGAAACTACTTAAAACCTATGGTATGTCGGCAGTAGAATTGACCGGTGCTTCTGGCGAATTACTGCAAATAGCTCCCGGCAAAAAAGCTACATTAAATTTTCCTTTACCAAGCAGTTTGTTGGCCAATGCACCCGCTACTATTCCCTTATGGTATTTTGATGAAACTGTCGGTTTGTGGAAACAAGAGGGCAATGCTGTTAAATCAGGCAGCAGTTATGTTGGTGAGGTAAGTCATTTTTCCTATTGGAATTGCGATATCCCACTTGCCAGTTCGGTACATTTCAATTGCACCATTGTGGATGCAGCTCATAACCCGGTTCCTAATGTTGCTGTTTCAATTAATAATGCTGATGGCAGCTACACCGGTGTTCATGGCTATACTGATACAAGCGGCTATTTAAGCGGCCCTGTTCCGGCTAACGCACAATTGATACTGGTAGTTTTTAGTGATGCCTGTGGCAATGCTGGGTATACTCAGAATTTTACCACTGCCAGTGTGGATATATCGTTGGGTGAAATTGTATTACCTACAGGAAATACGGCATCAGTGAGCGGTAGTGTTGCCTGCAACGGAACTGCTGTTACTAACGGATACGTGATCATGAAAAAAGACTTTATCAATTATCGCTACCCACTCAGCAGTACAGGTACATTCAATTTCAACACAACAATATGTGGCAGCAGTGCGGCAGTAACTTTTATTGGTGAAGATCTTACTGCTCAGCAGGCTGGTAACCTGACTAACTTTACCTTAATACCCGGACCCAATGCGGTAGGAACCCTAAGTGGATGTGGTAATGCAATTGATGAGTTCATCAACTACTCTATCAATGGCACCAATTATTCTCTTACTGCTCCGGCAGATAATTTGATTCAGGAAATGAACACTCAAATAGTTCCGCCGGTTATTTATATCTCTGGTCATGCTGGCAGTGCCGGTACGGTTACCAACACAGCTAATTTTTCATTTACTCAAACAGGAATAGCTGCAGGCAGTACACAAACCTTAACCAACTTTATCTCACGGCAAATAAATGATACAACCAGCTTGACTTCTGCAACAAATGTAAATATTACTGAGTATGGTGCCGTTGGTCAGTTCATTGCCGGCAATTTTACCACTACGGTTACCGGTGCACCGCCTGCCAATATACTTTACAATATTACCTGTAATTTCAGGGTAAGGCGAAACCTGTAATAAAAATTTTTTATCAATGCAAATGCTTCCTCAAAAAGAGGGAGCATTTTTTATTTTACAATTGTTGCTTCGCTTACTTTTGCATCAATCTAAATTTATTTATCAAAAATATTTTTTCCAATGGCAGAAAAGATCAGCATGGGCAGCGATGGCAAGCTCAATGTTCCCAACAATCCCACCATTCCTTTTATTGAAGGCGACGGCATTGGCCCCGACATTTGGAAAGCAAGTGTAAGGGTATTTGATGCTGCTGTTAAAAAAGCATACAAAGGCGAAAAGAAGATTGAATGGAAAAAAGTGTTGGCAGGCGAAGAAGCCTTTAATGCCACCGGCAGCTGGATGCCCGAAGCAACGATGGATGCTTTTAAAGAATATTTATTGAGCATCAAGGGACCGCTTACAACCCCCGTTGGTGGCGGCATCCGAAGTTTGAATGTGGCATTGCGGCAGGAACTGGATCTGTATGTTTGCCTGCGGCCTGTAAAATATTTTGAAGGCACACCATCGCCGATGTGGCAGCCGGAAAAAGTGAGCATGACCATCTTCAGGGAAAACACGGAAGACATCTATGCAGGCATAGAATTTATGACCGGCACTCCGGAAGCAAAAAAATTATTGAATTTTTTAGTAGATGAATTGGGAGTAAAAGCTTTTCGTTTTCCTGAAACAACATCACTGGGGGTAAAGCCCGTGAGTAAAGATGGCAGTGAAAGATTGATCCGCTCGGCCATTGAATTTGCCATTGCCAATAAACTGCCTTCGGTAACATTGGTACACAAAGGTAACATCATGAAATATACAGAAGGTGCTTTTAAAAACTGGGGCTACGAACTGGCAGAAAGAGAATTTAGCGGCAACGTATATACCTGGCAGCAGTGGGAAAGAACAAAGAAAGAAAGTGGCGAAGCAGTGGCCAATGAAGAAATGAAAATCTCTGCTATTGGTGGTAAAGTAATTATTAAAGATGCCATTGCTGATAATTTTTTGCAACAGGCATTGCTTGCTCCGCAAGATTATTCGGTGATTGCAACATTGAACCTGAATGGCGATTATATCAGTGATGCTTTGGCTGCACAGGTTGGTGGCATTGGTATTGCGCCGGGGGCAAATATTAATTACTTAACCGGCCATGCAGTGTTTGAAGCCACACACGGCACGGCACCAAGATTTGCCAATACCAACACCATGAACCCGTCTTCCGTAATATTGAGTGGTGTAATGATGCTGGAATACATGGGCTGGCGGGATGCTGCAGAATTAATCACCAATGCTGTTGGCAAAACCATCCGCAACAAAACAGTGACGATTGACTTTTATAATTTGATGAAAGAAGGAACATTATTAAAGACAAGTGAATTTGCAGATGAGATCATAAAAAACTTATGATAACGTTACCGTAAATCGGCTTTTAAAAACATATTGAATAGTTTACATTTGCACACTAAAAATTTGATTACATGAGCAAAATAAAAGTAGCCAACCCGGTAGTTGAACTGGACGGCGATGAGATGACAAGGATCATCTGGAAATTTATTAAGGACAAACTGATTGTTCCTTACCTGGAACTGGATATTAAATATTACGACCTGGGAATGGAATACCGGGACGAAACCAACGACCAGGTAACCATTGATGCAGCCAATGCAATTAAAGAGTATGGTGTTGGTATTAAGTGTGCCACCATTACTCCAGATGAACAAAGGGTGGAAGAATTTAAACTGAAACAAATGTGGAAGAGCCCTAACGGTACTATCCGCAATATCCTTGATGGCACTGTGTTCCGTGAGCCGATTGTAATGCAGAATGTACCACGTTTGGTTACCAACTGGACTGCACCAATCATTGTTGGCCGTCATGCATTTGGCGACCAGTACAGGGCTACCGATACCGTTATCAAAGGCAAAGGAAAACTAACCATGACCTTTACACCGGAAGCTGGTGGCGATGCACAAACTTTTGAAGTGTACAACTACAAAGGCGATGGCGTGGCCATGTGTATGTACAATACCGATGAAAGTATTTTTGGTTTTGCAAGAAGCTGTTTCAACATGGCGCTTACAAAAAAATGGCCTTTGTACCTTTCTACAAAAAATACCATTCTTAAAAAATACGATGGCCGCTTCAAAGATATTTTTGAAGAAGTTTACCAGGGAGAATTTAAAGCATTGTATGAAGCAGCAGGTATTACTTACGAACACCGCCTGATTGATGACATGGTTGCCAGTGCATTAAAATGGAATGGCAATTTTGTTTGGGCCTGTAAAAATTATGATGGTGATGTGCAGAGTGATACCGTGGCGCAAGGCTTTGGCAGCTTGGGTTTGATGACTTCTGTATTAATTACGCCTGATGGAAAAACAATGGAAGCAGAAGCTGCACATGGTACCGTTACCCGTCACTACAGGGATCACCAAAAAGGTAAACCAACTTCCACCAATCCAATCGCTTCTATTTTTGCATGGACAAGAGGTTTGGAATTCCGTGGTAAAGTAGATGGCAACCAGCCGCTGATTGATTTCTGCCAGGCTTTGGAAGCTGTGTGTGTAGAAACAGTTGAAAGTGGTAAGATGACGAAAGATTTGGCAGTGTGCATTCACGGCAACAAAGTAAATCATGGTGAACACTATTTGTACACCGAGGAATTTTTGGATGCTATTGATGAAAATTTAAAAAAGAAAATGGGATTGTAATTTTTTGCAGTATTTTTCGCAATACAAACATATCGCAAAAAATTATTTAGTTTACAAAAATAAAAAAGCGTTCCGGTTAACCGGAACGCTTTTTTATTTAACCAGGCAGGAGATTAAATTTTACTTCTTACAAAAGCAAAATCAATAATAAAATAATAATGATAACAGCACCGATAGAAAGATAAATGCCATTATTGTTCTTGTCTGTACTTTCTGCAGTTTTTTTCATTTCCCTCAATTCTTTCTTCAGGGCTATTCTGTCAGCCTTGGTAAGCTGGCTTTTATCCATGTTCTGTATTTCAGCAACACGGTTGGTGATTACTGTTAGTATCCGCATATCTGCAGCAGAATCAGATAAAGGAGAAGCAGCAATTGCTGCACTGGAAATCATTGGCACTGCAAGTCCGAAGGTGAGTACCAGGGTGAAAATTCTGAATAAATTTTTGATGTTCATAAATATTAATTTTAAAGATTGAGTAAATTATTTTTATTAAATCCGGATACCATTATAAAAGTTGAAATTTTACCGGCAGGTTAAACCTGGTCTTCACGTTCTTGCCTTTAATTCGGCCCGGTGTCCATTTAGGCATTTTACTAATTACCCTTAAAGCTTCCTCTTCTACGCCGTAGCCTATTTTTTGTCCCTTCACTTTTGGTGTGTATATTTTACCATTTTCATCCACAGCAAAATTCACATTCACCGTTCCTTCTACTCCATTATCACTTGCTTCCAATGGGTATTGAACATTGTCTTCAAAAAATTTCTCCAGACTTTTTTGTCCGCCTGGATAGGCGGGCAGCACTTCTGCATTGGTATAATAGCCTTCTTTATCAGGCACCATATCGCCTGGAGCAGGTGCAGACATTGCAATACTTACTTTTCCTTTTTTTCCTTTTTTTGCAGGATCTGGTTTGGCCGTTGTCATTGTTGAAGAGGTATCAGTTGCTGCAGTGACCGGCATGGCCGCAGAGTTTGTACTGCCAGTTGATGCAGTTTGGGTGTTATCTTTTGCAATCATCGAAGAATCTGTTGCAGCAACAGTAGTTTCATTAGTAGTTTTAGGTTGGCAGCTAATGATAAATAGTGACAGGATCAATCCAAAAAAGAAGACGTTTTTTTTCATATAAAATTGTTTGGTGTATAGCTGTTTTACTTTTCAAATTACATGCCCGGTAAAATATCTATAGGAATAATGCTCTTTGAAGCGGAATGAATAAGCAGCAATAATTTTTATTGCTCAGGTTGGGGAATTAAATCAACAGTGAGGTAAAAAGATGGAGCACTATATTATTTTGCAGAAAATAGCAACGGCGAAAATTTAATGAGGCAGGTTATCCCGAAATTTTCCATACACCCATGTACCTGCAACTGCAGAGAACAATGTAACTGCAATCACTGTGGCACCAGTTCCTATCTGTGCATACAATGGCCCGGGGCATGCACCAGTGATAGCCCAGCCTAAACCAAATAATAAGCCCCCATAAATTTGCCCTTTATTGAATTTTTTTGGATGCAGTTCTATTGGCTCACCATAAATAGTTTTCAGTTTAAATTTTTTAATTAACAACACAGAAATCATTCCCATAATAACAGCACTGCCTATTACGCCATACATGTGAAAACTTTGCAGGCGAAACATTTCCTGTATCCTAAACCAACTTATCACTTCTGCTTTTACCAATAAAATTCCAAACCCAATACCTGCAATCATGTACTTGATATTGTGATACCATTTATGCTCCAGCGTACTTTCATTGATACAAATAGTATCTAATGAACGAACTTCAAAGTCTGTATTGGTTTCTATAGTTTCTGTTTGCTGCACTGTTTTCATTTTAAAGAGAAAGAATAAATGGTAAAATAAAATTGGCCATTATAAATCCACCAATCATAAAACAACAGGTGGCAACTAATGAAGGCCATTGCAAAGTGGACAAGCCCATGATAGCATGGCCACTGGTACATCCGCCGGCATAGCGTGTGCCGAAGCCAACTAAAAACCCTCCCAACACCATCATCACAAAACCTTTTATGGATAACAAGCTTTGCCAGTTAAATAATTGCGTTGGTACTAAACCATTGTAATCTGTGATGCCATAAGCAGCTAGTTCTGCTGCCAGTTTTGGATTAACAACCACAGGATTAGAATTGGCTAAAAATTTTGAAACAAGGAATCCACCAATCAATATTCCTGCAACGAAAAATAGATTCCATGCTTCTTTTTTCCAGTTGTATTGAAAGAAAGAAATGTTTGCAGGCACACAGGCTGCACACACATGCCGCAATGATGAACTGATGCCAAATGATTTGTTGCCGAGTATTAATAATAACGGAACGGTTAATCCAATTAAAGGGCCGGATATATACCAGGGCCACGGTTGCTTTAATATTTCTAACATGATAAAAAAGGTTTGCCACCATTAAAGACGGCAGACCGAATGGTTTTACAATTAATAATTTTCTTTTAATTTTTTTATAAGTTCTGCTTTAGGCACAACACCACTTTGCCGCCACAACACACGCCCATTCTTAAACAACAGCAATGTTGGTACAGCACTGATATTATACATTGCTGCCGTCTGTTGATTTTTATCAATGTCAATTTTAATGATATTGGCATTGTCCTGCACTTCCTCTTTCACCTGTTTTAATACTGGAGCCATCCTTTTGCATGGCCCACACCACTCTGCAAAAAAATCAACCAGCACAGGTTTATCACTGTTTATAATTTCACTAAATGTCATACCACTACAATCTTATTTAATAATTAAAAATTACCACGGATCAGGTTTTGTGACTACTAAACCATCTATTTGGTTTTACAGGTATTTATTCCAAGCAGAGTATATAAAGGGCAAAAACTCACTAAACTGGTTAGTGAAAATACAACTGCAAGGATCAACAGTACAACACCAAATGTACCCGTTACCACGTTTGCAAAATAAAGCGCTGCAAAAATCACGGCAAATACCAGGCGTATTGTTTTATCGACGGAACCCATATTCTTTTTCATACAAAATTTATTTATTGGCTATTAATTTGTTTACACTGTTGATGCTGCCGCCGTCAATAATATTACTGAAGCCTTTTTGCTGTAATATTGCTTTTGCAGTCATACTCCTGTTGCCACTTCTGCAAAATACCACTATCGGTTTATCGTTCTTCAACACCTGCACTTGGCTGCCAAGCCTGTCGAGCGGAATATTTACAGAGCCTTTAATACTACCTGTTGCAAACTCACTAGCACTCCGTACATCAATTAAAATAGCATCAGCAGAAAGTGCTTCTTTCAGTTTTGTATCATCGCCTGGGGCAAATAATTTTTTAAATATGCTTACCATAATTTTTTATTTTTAAACTTTACTTTGGCAAATAAAATCAGTGACAGGCAGGTTTGTTTTAACAATCGCACTAAAACCTCCTTCCACTTCTGTAAAATTCCTAAAGCCTCTTGCCTGTAAAATAGAAGCTGCCATCATGCTGCGGTAGCCGCCTGCACAATGCAGGTAAAAATGTTTTGCAGGATTAATTTCTTTCACCCAGCTGTTGATGTATGCAAGTGGTTTGCTGTAAGCAGCTTCAATATGCTCAGCTGCATATTCAGTTTCTTTTCTTACATCCACAACTTCATCTTCTCCAATTTTTATTGCTGCTGCAAACTGTTCCGCAGTTATTCTGTTTACCGAATCTGTTTCTTTTCCTACTGCTAACCATGATGAATAGCCGCCTTTTAAATGACCAAGTATATTATCGAAGCCTACACGGCTAAGCCTCGTTACAGCTTCTTCTTCCGTACCAGCATCGGTCACTAACAACAGTGGTTGCTTTACATCCACTATCAAAGCTCCTACCCACGGAGCAAAATCTCCATCCAACCCGATATTGACAGATTGAGGAATAAAGCCTTTATAAAATTCTGTATTAGTCCTGGTATCTAATATTAATGCATTGGTTGCCTCTGCCACTATTTTAAAATCTTCGGCAGATAAGCATGTCATTCCATGATGCAATACCTCATCAAAACTTTCATAGCCTTTTTTATTCATGGCCACATTCATTCCGAAATACCCGGGTGGAGGAAGTAATCCATCTGTTACTTCTTTTACAAATTCAGCTTCGGTCATGCTTGCCCTTAAAGCATAATTAAATTGTTTTTGATTACCAATGGTAGAAACTGTTTCCTTGCTCATATTCTTGCCACAGGCACTGCCGGCACCATGGGCAGGATAAACAATTACATCATCGGCCAGCGTCATAATTTTATTTCTTAAAGAATGATAGAGCAATCCTGCCAACTGTTCCTGGGTCATGTTAGCGGCTTTCTGTGCCAGGTCAGGCCTGCCCACATCACCAATGAATAATGTATCTCCTGAAAAGATTGAATGATCTTTTCCATCTTCATCAATCAATAAAAAAGTGGTACTCTCCATGGTGTGGCCGGGTGTGTGCAGTGCTTTAATTTTTACATCCCCTATTTCAAACAACTGCCCATCCTTTGCCGAAATGCAGTCAAACTCACAGGCAGCAGTAGGGCCATAAACAATGGAAGCCCCGGTCTTTCTGCTCAGATCCACATGCCCACTTACAAAATCTGCATGAAAATGTGTTTCAAAAATATATTTCAGTTTTACTTTGTCTTTCGCCAGCCTGTTCATGTATGGTTGTATTTCCCTCAATGGATCGATGATGGCAGCCTCTCCATTGCTGGTAATATAATAAGCTCCCTGGGCTAAGCATCCGGTATAAATTTGTTCTATTTGCATGTTATCCTTTATTTAAAATCTGTGTTGCAAAGTTGATAATTAAATTTCTATTGTACAGTGACTTTTGTTACACAGGCAACTGTTTATCCTTATTGAATAATTGTTTCTTTTACAACAATATAAATACCCATTGCCAGTACAAACCAGCCGAAAGCAGGTTTTAGTTTGGCTCCGTCAATGTTTTTTGACAGCCTTGTACCAATAAAGATTCCAACAATTGCAAATGCGGCAATGGTTAATAAAAATGGCCAGTGAATATCAAAATGATTTACTGAACTTAAAAAGCCCAGTAAAGAATTGGCTGCAATGATGACCAATGATGTTCCGATAGCTTCTTTCATTGGCAGCTTTAGCATAAATATTAATGCAGGAATTATCATAAAGCCACCGCCTGCACCCACCAAGCCTGTGATAACACCTACAGCAAATCCCTGTAACATTATTAAAGGATAATTAAAGTAAGCAGATGAGATATCATTATTGACAGTGTTTGTTTTTTTAATCATACTGTAAGAAGCTGCAATCATTAATACTGCAAACAATAGCATCAGTAATACATGTTTGGTAACTGCAAAAATTCCAATATTAAAAATATGTTCGGGTATTGCAGGAACAATATAAATTCGTGTAAGAAAAACCCCTGTGATAGAAGGAATACCAAATAACAATGCCGTTTTGATATTGATTAAACTCCGCTTAAAATAATTTACCGACCCCACCGCACTGGTAAGTCCTACAATGAAAAGAGAATACACCGTAGCTGCTGCTGCATCCATGCTAAATATATACACCAACACCGGTAACGTAAGAATGCTTCCTCCGCCGCCAATGAGGCCAAGTGAAACCCCAATAAGGATTGATGAAAAATAACCGAAATATTCCATTTGATTTTTTTGTTTGGCAAATGTCACTGAAATAAAAAAGACATTGCGTTACTTTTGTTACATAAGTATTTTTTGTTTTTTTGCCGGGTTGAGCCATCTTTTATTAAGCTGCTATTGATAAACCCAACAAGAATCTATAGCTATTTCCCTGCATTTACCAGCACTTTTATATTTGATTATTTTTCCCAATTTCAAAAAAGCAGTACTAAAGTTGTTCTTTGGGCATGACGTATCTTTGCCCACGCAGAAAAAGTTATGAGTAAAAAAGGAAAAGTATTAATGGCCATGAGCGGCGGTATAGACAGTACCGTGGCTGCCTTGATGCTTCACAAAGAAGGATATGATGTGGTGGGCATTACTATGAAAACATGGGATTATGCCACCAGTGTGGGAGTTACCGGCAAAAAAGAAACCGGCTGCTGCAACCTCGACAGTTTTAATGATGCCCGGCAGGCTGCAGTACAACATGGCTTTCCACATTTTATTTTAGACATCCGGGAAGAGTTTGGTGATTTTGTGATTGACAATTTTATTGAAGAATACATAGCAGGCCGAACACCCAATCCTTGTGTGATGTGCAATACACATATTAAATGGAGGGCTTTATTAAAAAGAGCTGATGCCTTGGGTTGTGATTTTATTGCCACCGGCCATTATGCACAAATTCATCAGCACACAAACGGAAGATATTTTATCCGCAAAGGCATTGATGATACCAAGGATCAAAGCTATGTATTGTGGGGACTGCAACAGGATTTGCTGAGTCGTACTTTATTGCCTTTAGGCACTTATCACAAAACAGCTATCCGCCAGATGGCGCATGACTTTGGCTACCCCGAGCTGGCTAAAAAAAGTGAGAGCTATGAAATATGTTTTGTACCTGATAACGACTATCGTGGTTTTTTAAAACGCAATGTAGAAGGACTGGAAGAAAAAGTAGCCGGGGGCAATTTTGTAGATAAAGCTGGTAAAATACTGGGGCAGCATAAAGGTTATCCATTTTATACCGTAGGGCAAAGAAAAGGGCTGGATATTGCTTTGGGCAAACCGGCATTTGTAACCAATATTGATCCCGACACCAACACAGTGGTATTGGGCGAAGAGGATGACCTGAAAGGAAATGAAATGACTGTGGGCAAAATAAACTGGATAAAATATGGTGGCCTTACAGATGGTATGAAAGCCATCACCAAGATTCGTTATAAAGATAAAGGTGCCCTCAGTAACCTGTACACATACGAAAATGGGGTAAAAGTGCGTTTTTATGAGAATGTAAAAGGTATTGCACCAGGGCAAAGCGCTGTGTTTTATGAAGGCGATGATGTAATTGGTGGTGGAATAATTCAACGGAATGAGCAGCCTTTTACATAAAACATGAGTCTCCCTAAATGAATCATCATTATTCTATGGTAAAGAAATTTTTATTAGCCGTTATGGTAGCTGCGTTGTTATTCAGTGCCTGTAAAAAAGAAACTGAAGTATTTAAAACTGCTGCACTAAGTGAGTATGTGCCATTAGAAGTTGGTAAATACATTACTTACCAATTAGACTCTTTCAGGTATCTCCCTTTTTCCACACAAGGCATTACCATTACCTACCAGGTAAAGTTTTTTGTAGATGCCGTCATCACAGATAATCTTGGCAGGCCGGCTTACCGGATTGTACGTTCCATTCGTAAAACTGATGCCGATGCATGGATTCCTGACAATAGTTTTACAGCCGTCAACACAGGCAATACTTATGAATTTATAGATGAAAACCTGCGGTTCCTGAAATTACAATTACCCATCAAAAATGGTTATACCTGGAAAGGCAACTCTTATATTAACACCACTTCTCAATATTCAGATTTTCGATTTTTAGATGGCTGGGATTATGCTTACGACAGTTTGGATGCACCACTTACCGTAGGTTCCGTAACCTTTGACAGCACAGTAAAAATAGCCCAACGGGATGAGGTCATTGGTAATCCGGACGACGTAAATTCTTACAGTGAAAAAAATTACAGTGCAGAGTATTATGCTAAAGGAATAGGCCTGGTGTACAAAAGATTTTTACATTCAGAATACCAGCCACCAACAACAAGTGGAGGCTCGGGCTACTATTCTGATGCTACCAAAGGTTTCACCCTTACCATGATAGATCATAATTAAACGGCCAGCATTCAATAAAAAAATCCCCCAGGTTTACAGAAGGATAATAAATATTTTTTTGCGGAGAGTAAGAGATTCGAACTCTTGATACAGTTTCCCATATACACACTTTCCAGGCGTGCTCCTTCAACCACTCGGACAACTCTCCAATTTTTTAGCGGACGGTAAAAATACTGTTTCCCATTTTATGAACCGAAAATTTTTTGAGCATTGGCGGTAGTTACTGCAGCCACTTCTTCTACGGGTACATTTTTTATTTCTGCAAGCCTTGCTGCAATGTATTTTAAATAACTGCTTTCATTCCGTTTACCCCGGAAAGGTACCGGCGTCAAATAAGGTGCATCGGTCTCTAATACTAAATACTCCAGGTCTATCTGTTCCAGCACTTCTGCCAGGCCTGCTTTTTTATAAGTAACTACTCCGCCAATGCCAAGGTAAAACCCGGCTTTAATGATCTCTTTAGCACTTTCATTGCTTCCGCTAAAGCAATGAAAAATGCCTCTCACCCCTTTAGGTACATACTCTTTTACAATATTGATGGTTTCCTGCATGGCATTCCGGGTATGAATTACAATGGGCATCTCGTATTGAATGGACCATTCTATCTGCATCCTAAAAGCTTCTTCCTGCTCTTTTACAAAAGTTTTGTCCCAGTAATAATCCAGCCCAATTTCCCCTACTGCAGCAAATTTTCTTTGTTTCATCCAATGAGTAACTGCTTCCAATTCCTGTTTATAGTTTTCTTTTACATAACAGGGATGCAAGCCCATCATGGCAATACATTTTCCTGGGAAACGATTTTCCAGCGCCAGCATGGCTTCTGTTGCTGTACTGTCTATGGCAGGAAGGTAGAATTTTTGCACCCCTTCATTTTCAGCATGCTGAACAACGGTATCAATATCAGCGGTGAATTCTTCAGAGTAAAGGTGGCAATGAGTATCTGTAAGTATCATACGCTGTAAAAGTAGTTATTTATGCGTTGCAGTAAATCCCTGAGATGTAATGGCAACAATGAAACAAGGCATTAAACTGTATCAATAAGACACTGAGGTTAAAATGTTTATTTTTCAATGTAAAAAAATAGTTAACAAAATATTTGGTTTGTTCAAAATTCACCTTATCTTGCAACCAGTTTTCATAGGGTACGGATTAAAAACGGGCCAGAGTTTCTACTCCGGCCCAATTTTTTGCCCCTAACTTTCCTTCTTCTATTTTATCCCTCAAATAATAATTTTCTTAAAGTTGTATCCTTTAGCAGAAAAATGTTCCAGCAGTTTTGGTAAAGCATATTTCATTTTGTCAAACGCCTTTTCACTGTCGTGAAATAAAACGATAGCGCCATCCTTAGTGTTCCGCAATACATTGTCCAGGCATTTTTCTTTTGTGAGTTTTGCATCAAAATCGCCACTCAGTACCGTCCACATAATGGGTATTAGCTCATAAGGCGGCAGGGCCAGCATTTTCAATTGCGTTTTGGTAGCCCTGCCATAAGGTGGCCTGAACAAATTGGAATGAATGTATTCTTTAGCAAGGCACACATCGCCGAGGTAAACTTCATCGGCATTTTTCCAGCCATTCAAATGATTGTGACTGTGATTTCCAACGCTATGTCCTTCGGACAAAATTTGTTGATAAGCACTAGGATGTGTTGCTGCATTTTTACCAATACAAAAAAAAGTGGCTTCAGCATGGTACTTTTTCAACTGGGCCAAAACGAAAGGGGTAATTTCGGGATGAGGCCCATCATCAAAACTCAGGTAGATGGTTTTATTTGCCGGCGGCATTTGCCACACACAACCGGGATAAATTTTTTTGAGCCACCAGGGAGTTTTTACCAAATACAACATGCCGCAAATTACGAATTAGTTATTGTTGGGGAGGTAGCAGATGCCCTGTATCTTTGCGGCATGTTTAGTAAAGTAAGGGTAAGATTTGCACCCAGCCCCACTGGCGGGCTTCATTTAGGCGGCGTACGTACCGTGTTGTACAATTATTTATTTGCCAAAAAACATGGTGGTGATTTTATAGTTCGTGTTGAAGATACAGACCAGACAAGGTTTGTAGAAGGTGCTGAAGCCTATATTTTTGACTGTTTAAAATGGTGTGGCCTGGAGCCGGATGAAAGTGTGCTGCATGGTGGAGCGTATGCTCCTTACCGGCAGAGTGAAAGAAAAGCTATGTACCGCCAGTATGCAGACAAGTTGATAAAAGAAGGGCATGCCTATTATGCTTTTGATACCACAGAAGAACTGGAAACCATGAGGGAAAAATTAAAGGCTTCCGGCAGCAGCAGTTTGCAGTATGACCAACGGATACGGATGCAAATGAATAATTCTCTCCGCTTATTACCCGAAGAAACGCAGGCTTTACTGGATAAAGGAATGCCGTATGTGATCAGGATAAAAGTAAATGCCAACGAAGTGATTCCCTTTACGGATATGATTCGTGGCGATATTGAATTTGATAGTAACAATGTAGATGATAAAGTTTTGCTGAAAGCGGATGGTATGCCTACTTATCATTTGGCTGTGGTGGTGGATGATCATTTAATGAAGATCAGCCATGCTTTCAGGGGAGAAGAATGGTTGCCAAGTGCGCCGGTACATATTTTATTGTGGAAGCATTTGTTTGGCCTGGATGCCATGCCGCAATGGGCACATCTTCCATTGATATTGAAACCCGATGGAAATGGCAAGCTGAGCAAAAGAGATGGCGACCGCCTGGGTTTTCCTGTATATGCAATGGACTGGCAAGATCCGGTTACAAAAGATATTACCAAAGGATTTAAAGAAATCGGTTTTTTACCAGAAGCATTTATCAACCTGCTGGCCGTATTGGGCTGGAATGATGGCACAGAGCAGGAAGTATTTACCATGGAAGAACTGATTGAAAAATTCAGCATTGAAAGGGTGCATAAAGGTGGGGCTAAGTTTGATTTTGAAAAAGCGAAATGGTACAATCATGAGTGGATAAAGAAGTTGCCGGTTAGGAGCTACGGGTTACGGGTGAAAGCTATTTTCGAATCCAATGAGGTAATTATTAATGAGGAGGAATATTTTTTTAAAGTGATGGAATTGATAAAAGACCGTTGCACTTTACTACCCGATTTTTATACGCAGGGAGTTTTCTTTTTTCAATCCCCAACAGTGATTGATACCGATGCCATTAAAGCTAAATGGTATGAGAAGAAAAATTTATTCTTCACCGAATTGCTGAGGGCTTACCAGTTGATTACCGATTGGGAACATGCCGGATTAGAAAATGAATTTAAAGAAATAGCAGCGGCCAATCAATTGAAGCCGGGAGAACTGATGCTGCCTTTTAGGATCATGCTGGTAGGCGGAAAGTTTGGCCCCGGTGTATTTGATATTGCCGGCATGATTGGCAAAGAAGCCACCGTTAATAGAATTGAGCATACCTTATCTTTACTGCAATAAATTATTTGAACGCCGCTATATGAACAGACCCATCAGAGTATTGGTAGCAAAAGTAGGACTGGATGGTCACGACCGTGGCGCCAAAGTTATTGCCACTGCTTTAAGAGATGCCGGCATGGAAGTAATTTATACCGGTCTTCGCCAAACCCCTGAGATGGTTGTCAATGCTGCTTTACAAGAAGATGTGGATGCAATCGGTATCAGTATTTTAAGTGGTGCCCACAATACTGTTTTTCCAAAAGTGATCAAGCTGATGAAGGAAAAAGAAATGAATGATGTATTATTGACCGGCGGCGGTATCATCCCTGATGAAGACATGCAAACGCTGAATGAAATGGGTGTAGGAAAATTATTCCCTCCCGGCACTACTACCACCGACATTGCTGATTATATAAAAGAATGGGTAAAAGCAAACAGGAATTTTTAATCCCTCCACTCACTTATCATCCAAAATTAAAATCTTACTTGAAAATGGCAGAAGGGTAAGGCTCCCTTTATAAATAGTACCATCCACTCCAACATATTTTTTATCCAACGGAATAGTAACTGCAGATTGAGTGGCATTGTATTCAAAACGAACCCGGTCATTAATATTTACAGGTATTGCATCTGCTTCGTACAATTCAATATCATCAATGTAAGTAGTGCCGGAATTTTTTTCAATTCCAATTACAAAGCTTGCTGTATCAGTAATGTTTACGGCAAACATAAATTCATGCGCCTGCACAGCAATGCCAAATGATTGTGTTTGTACCGGCACCAGTTCATTGTAAGGAGCCAGCGTTTTTCTAAGATAAGCCCTCACGATTCCACATTCAGTAGTGCCCCTTGTTTTAAAACGAAAAATATATTTTTTGCCGGCAATTACATTACCCACTTTGCTGTGTATGACGCTGTAGCGGCTCGTTTCCGGTTTGCTAATTTCCATCTTAAAAGAACCGCCTCCGGTAATTTTTCCAGCGCTGTCCCACTGCACGGTTGTATTGCTTCCAAAAAGTTGCACACTATTAATGTCTTTTGCAAAACCACCATCACTCACTAAATTAGGACCCGTAATATTTTTCAATACATACAATGGAACAGTCTTGGCAGGCCTTTTAGAATGTTGATCCTGTCCTGTGAGTGTTTTCCAGTTTTCCAAAGTCAGGGGCGATGGAAAAACGTTGGGCTTTCCTGCAACCGGTGCATAATAATATTCAAACCCAACGGGATTAATGGTATTGTAATAATTGCTGTCGATATCTCCCATTAACCTTACAGCTTCCCATATACTGCTAACAGGTTCCGGCATATCTAACCCGGAGTGATAAAATTCACCCTGCCTTTGTTTATTATCCATTGAATAAAATACATTATGCTTCATCTCATTATTTCTGATATTCTCCCAGGAATATAGCCTGCTGGCAACCCAGCCACCACCAGTATTAAAAAAAGTATTGTTTCGTACCGTTACATTCAGGGGGGCATTCATTTCAATTCCCCTGTTACCGATAAAAGCAACGGTATTATTCAGCACCTGTGTATTCATAGCTTTTCCATCTAAATAAATACCTTCTGCTTTCGGCGATTTAAAAGCGCCCTCAGTAGCACCTATCCCATGCAACACTATATTGTCCTTTATCACCCTGTTGGTAAACATCACAGAGTCTTTATTATTTTTATTATAATCCACCCAGGTATAGATACCGCCGCCATCATCCAGCAGGTAACAGAAATAATTCACGAAATTATTTTTAATCATCGCATTATTTCCCTGGAACTCAATACCACAAAACCCCACCGAATCCACTATATTACTTGTGATCAGTAAATTATTATATGCCGAAGCGGATATGCCCTTGTAATCCCTGCCATCAAAAAAAGAACCCATGCCAATAAAAGGAGCGGTATTTTTTATCACACAATTACTTACGGTTACATTGTCCTGTTTGCCATTTCTTACCTGTATGGCATTACACAATACATAGTTGGTATTTACATGGTCTATTAAAATATTGGGGGTGTTCCAGATATGAATTGCTTTTGCGCCGATGTTAGTAAAATTGCAATACTGTATGCTGATATCACTCCCTCCCCGACAATAGATGCCACTCATATTAGCGCCTTCAAAAGATAAGTGACTGATGCTGATAAAAGACATTTTCCCAGCATTGATCAGCGTATCAACCGTACTTGCTTTTATTAAACTTGCGGAAGGGGTGCCAGTGCCAAAAAAAACTTGCAGGTTTCCGTTAGTAGTATCAAAAAACCATTCGCCCAATTCATCCAGTGTACGGGAATCATTTTGAAAAAAATATCCATTCCCCTTTGTGGCCGGATGCATGGGTGGTATCGCACCTGCAGCATTGATTCCTTCCCGGGCAAAAGTAAAATTGATCTTGCCCCTCTCTTTGCTGATGACCCTGCATCGCTCTGCTGTCCAGTGATCTTTCCTTATTACCACTTCGGCGCCTGTCCAGTCGATACCGTCTTTCAGTTCATTGTCGGTAATAGAAGTGCTGCCGGTGAAGTTTTCATAACGTAAATAGCCCCCGTCTGCTTCATCCGCATTGGGATACCTGCCAATCCGTTGTGGCATCCCATTTATAGTAACCATGTTCAGGTTTCTTTTTATACCTGGCGCTGATGCCTGCCATACACCGTTTGCTTTTTTTATCCAATTACCAATTGTTGTAAAACCGGAGATAACCGGATCTGCCCCTTGCCCATAAGC
Organism: Chitinophagaceae bacterium; assembly: GCA_031371545.1. Classification (GTDB taxonomy): domain Bacteria; phylum Bacteroidota; class Bacteroidia; order Chitinophagales; family Chitinophagaceae; genus Ferruginibacter. Next base: position 31,848 of record JANMJU010000028.1, on the reverse strand, counting down.
TGCAAACACAATTGGCTTACCTGCAGCACCAGATTGGGTGATGGTGATGCATCCATAAAAAAGATTGCCCCGCTTAAAAAAGACAGTATCACCAGCATGAATAGCCGCAAAAGAATTATTAAGTTTAGTTATTGTTTGCCAGGCATCAGCGGCAGCTGTTCCTTTCTTATTATCATTACCACTGTTGCTGATGTAATAATTAGTGGCATTGGCCAATGAAGGAAAAAGCAACAATACAGTTATCCATTTTATCATGAAAGCGTTTAATTAGATTGAGAAGTAAAACTACCGTTTATTTATTATCACTTCACAGCAATTAACACTACGGCAACTTACTGATAAAATTAAATTGAGCAGGATAAAACTATCCGGCAACAGGATTTAATAAATGGGTAATACAAATCGGAAGGACAGTTTTACGATGAACAGATTATCTGTACTTTTGAAAAAAAATTATGTACACAACAATTGTAACAGATTTGTCGGAAGGTATTTATACCATTACCATCAACAGGCCCGATAAATTAAATGCACTGAACAGGGATGTGTTTACCGACCTTGATAATGTGGTGGATGAAATCAATAACCGGGCTGATATTAAATCAGCCATCATTACCGGTGCCGGGCCAAAAGCTTTTGTGGCAGGAGCTGACATCACAGAATTTGCCGGCCTAAGCAAAGACGCTGCCATGGCGCTGGCAAAAAGAGGACAGGATATTTTTTTTAAAATTGAACACAGTAAAAAGCCAATCATTGCAGCGGTAAATGGCTTTGCATTGGGCGGCGGATGTGAGCTGGCAATGGCCTGCCATTTCAGGATAGCCAGTGACAATGCAAAGTTTGGACAGCCAGAAGTTAACCTTGGATTAATACCCGGATACGGGGGCACACAAAGGCTTACACAACTAATCGGAAAAGGAAGGGCAATAGAATTACTCATCAGCGCCGGTATGATTGATGCCAATACAGCCCTGCAATATGGCCTGGTAAATTATGTAGTACCAGCCGAAGAATTACTGAACAAAGCAACATCAATTTTACAAATCATCAATACCAAAGCCCCCATCGCCATTGCCAAATGTATTGAAACAGCCAATGCTGTACTGGATGAAACAAAAGATGGTTTTGCCGAAGAGATTAAATCATTTGGTGAATGTTTTGATACCGCCGATATGAAAGAAGGTACCACTGCATTTTTAGAAAAACGCAAAGCTGTTTTTACAGGCCGTTAATTTTTTTTATTATTGACAGAAAAGCTGCTCCATATTTTAGAGCAGCTTTTTTTTACTTACAGCAATATTCCTTTTTATTAAAAATACCCACCAGCACGGATAGCCGCAATTTTTATTGACAATATATTTGATCTGTAAAAAACCCGATCACTTCTTTTAACAAATTAATCATCAAAAATTCTCGGAATCATGAAACAACTTTTTACTTTTTGTGCCCTATTTTTTTTAGGTACAAATATTTTTGCCAATAATATTAATGTAACCAATGTTGTGTACAACAGCGGCGCAGGTACTGTTACTTTCAACATCAGTTGGGAAAACAGTTGGCGTACCAGCACTGCACCTAACAACTGGGATGCAGCCTGGGTGTTTATCAAACGTAAAAATTGTAACCTCAACTACTGGCAGCACCAAGACCTCTCTTCCACATCAGCTAACCATACTGCTGCTTCGCCATTAGAAGTACAAACTACCCTGGATGGTAAAGGCGTATTTATAAGAAGAAGTGGAAATGGCACCGGCAACATTGCCAGCACTGCTGTTACTTTAAAATTAGCCACCGTACCTGGTGCCATTGCAGAATGGGATATGCAGGTATTTGGAGTAGAAATGGTGTATGTGCCGCAAGGCAGTTTTCAATTGGGTGATGGGGCTTCTGTCAACAGTTTCAGGCAAGGTGGCGGCACTTCGCCTACACCAGCATACACTGTTGCAAGTGAGGCTGCCATTACATTTGCCAACACCACCGGCAACCTTTGGGCTGATGTTTATTCTCCAACAGGCGGTACTATATCTGCAGGTTATCCAAAAGGTTTCAACGCCCTGTACTGCATGAAATATGAAATTTCTCAAGGCCAGTATGCAGACTTTTTAAATACCCTTTCGCCAGATCAATCGGCTGCTCGTTTTGCCAATTCAAATGGATCTGCAAGAAATACTGTTAGTGGTGTATGGCCGGTTTTTACCAGCAGTGCACCTAACAGGGCTTGTAATTATTTAACCTTTGCAGACATTTGTGCCTACAACGATTGGAGTGGCCTTGCACCAATGAGTGAAATGGAATTTGAAAAAATATGCCGTGGCCCCAATGCTGCAGTAGCAAATGAAAAAGCATGGGGTACTTCGCTTGTAACAGATGGAAGTACTGTTGTGAATGATGCTTTGGGCAACGAGGGGGTAAGTGATGTAATTACTGCCGGCAGTGGCGTGTCTAATTGTACAATTGTAAATGGCACTCCTACCGGACCTGTGCGCTGTGGTTTTGCTGCACAGGCTGCTACCACCAGGTTGCAGGCTGGTGCTACCTTTTATGGCGTGATGGAAATGAGTGGAAATGTTTATGAATTTGTAATGGGTGTATCTGGTGCAGGAACTGGTTTTGTTGGCTCGGCACATGGCGATGGCAACCTTCAGTTTTCACCGAATGAAGGCCTCTCTGATGTAACTGGCTGGATTAACCAGGCTGTTATTGCTAACCAGGGTGCTGGCGCTGGTGCTACCTTTAAGGGAGGGGCTTACGAAAATGCAGCAGGGCAATTAAGTGTTTCGGATAGAACTTACAGCAATAATAATTTTGGTGGACGAACTCCTGCTACAGGTGGACGTGGTGTAAGAAGGAGTTTTAATTAATCCCTCATTTAAAAAAATACATTTATGAAATATAAAAACATAAATGTCCTCAGAAGTGCATGGGTATTAATCACTATTTTTTATTCATCACTTCTTTGGGCACAGCCTTACTCCGGGGGTAACAATAGCGGGGCTTTTGCCTCCAACACAGTAGCCTTAAACTGCACTGCCGACCGTTACTTTGGCGGCGACAATGACGGCTCTGGCACTGCAAACACCAACCTGCTGGACTGCACGACTATAAGGTTTTCGGGTGATACTGCAGATGGCAGCAGTGTAGCAAAAACAAATAATTTTGATTGTACACCCACCCGTTTTTTTGGTGATACTGCCGATGGCGGCAGTGCGATAAGAACAAATAATTTTGATTGCACACCCATCCGTTTTTTTGGCGACACGGCGGATGGAGCAACAGCACTGGCAACCAATCTGCTTAACTGCACCAACGAACGTTTTTGGGGAGATACAGCCGATGGCTTTGCTTCCGCAAAGTTTTTATTGATAAGGAATTTTTTGGGTAATGATACCAGCGTAACCATTATTTGCAGTACTGAAACATTCAGCCTGCTTACCTTGTACACTACGCCAGCCAATTTAATTTACAACTGGAGTTCGCCTACACCTGCCGCAGCAGGGTTGGGAATTTATCAACTGATAGCTACCAATCAATCTGGTTGTGTAGATACGGCACAGGCTACATTAAAACAGGAAATTGCAACTTGGAATGGCAGTGTGAGCAACAACTGGCATGATGCCGCTAACTGGAACAACGGAAAAATACCGGACTCAACAACGCATGTGATTATTCCATCAGCTACATCAAACCCATGCCAGATAAGCACTTCAGATGCAAAGGCTGCAAGCGTGCAGGCAAGATCCACAGGAAGTTTTTCTATTATCAACAACAGGATACTTTTAATCAGCGGCACTTGTGTTTCATTGCCTGCTAATTGACGACCATTATTTTTTAACCCTTAATCCTTCCTTGGTTATACAGGCGGCACTTAAAAATGCTGCCTGTTTTTTATTGCATAAAATCTGCCCTGCTGATTTATCTTTGCACTTTCAAATACAAACTTTAAACCTCTTAAAAAAATTATGGAATACAGGATTGAGAAAGATACCATGGGTGTAGTAAGTGTGCCGGTGGATGCTTACTATGGTGCCCAAACCCAACGCAGCATCGACAATTTTAAAATAGCACAGGACATTAATAAAATGCCCAAAGAAATTATTAAAGCATTTGCTTACCTTAAAAAAGCAGCAGCACTTACCAACTTTGATGCAGGTGTATTACCAAAAGAAAAATGCGATTTGATTGGTAAAGTATGTAATGAAATTTTGAGTGACAAATTGAATGATTATTTTCCATTGGTGGTGTGGCAAACGGGCAGCGGCACACAAAGCAACATGAATGTAAATGAAGTGGTGGCTTACCGTGGGCATGTGCTGAATGGCGGCAACCTTGCAGACAAAGAAAAATTTCTTCATCCCAACGATGATGTAAATAAAAGCCAGAGCAGCAATGATACTTTCCCCACAGCCATGCACATTGCAGCATATAAAATTTTAATAGAAACCACCATCCCCGGTATTGAAAAATTAAGGGATACTTTGGAAGCTAAGAGCAAAGCTTTTATGAAAGTGGTAAAGATTGGCCGCACTCATTTTATGGATGCCACACCACTTACTGTGGGGCAGGAATTTAGCGGCTATGTATCACAGTTAAATCATGGATTGAAAGCGATAAAAAATACACTGGCGCATTTGAGTGAACTGGCTTTAGGCGGTACTGCTGTTGGTACCGGAATCAATACACCCGAAGGTTACAGCGAAAATGTAGCCAGGCATATTGCAACATTAACAGGCCTTCCATTTATTACAGCCGAAAATAAATTTGAAGCATTGGCAGCACATGACGCCATCGTGGAAGCACATGGTGCTTTAAAAACAGTAGCCGTTAGTTTAATGAAAATTGCCAATGATATCCGCATGTTATCCAGCGGCCCACGCAGTGGTATTGGCGAAATTTTTATTCCTGATAATGAACCGGGTTCTTCTATTATGCCGGGCAAAGTAAACCCTACACAATGTGAGGCGCTCACCATGATTGCAGCACAGGTAATGGGCAACGATGTTACCATCAGTATCGGTGGCAGCATGGGGCATTTTGAACTGAATGTATTTAAGCCGGTGATGATTTATAATTTCCTGCACAGTGCCAGACTGATTGGTGATGGCTGTGTTAGTTTCAATGATAAATGCGCCATCGGCCTGGCTCCTATTGAAGCCAACATTAAAAAACATGTTGATAATTCTTTGATGCTGGTAACTTCTCTCAACACAAAAATCGGTTATTACAAAGCTGCAGAAATTGCACAAAAAGCACATAAGGAAGGAACCACTTTAAAAGAGATGGCAGTAAAGCTGGGTTATGTTACGCCGGAAGAATTTGATGCCTGGGTGATACCGGCAGAAATGGTGGGGAAGATTTAAAGAATAAAAAATGTTGACTAAAAAGAGAGGCATCCAAAATGAATGCCTCTCTTTTTATAAATAAACTATCAAACGAAAATTACGATACCTGCACATCATCGTTCACCACTGCATTGGTTTCTACCGTGGTTTGATTATCACTGTCATGATGTTTGAAAAAACGTTTTTGAAAAACTAAAATAGAAATTACACCTGTTGAAATGGCAAAGTCTGCCAGGTTAAATATGGGCCGGAAAAATATAAATTCATCTCCACCCCACCCCGGCACCCAATTGGGAAAATGAACATTCTTGATGATTGGGAAATAAAGCATGTCCACCACTTTACCATGTAGGAAACCGGCGTAGCCATGTTGTGGAAATATTTTTGCTACCGACATACTTCCGCTTTCCTCAAATATCAACCCGTAAAACATACTGTCAATCAAATTGCCCAGGGCTCCTGCAAATATCAATGCAGCACAAATGATAAAGCCCCGGTGATATTTTTTTTTGATGATGCTGCCCAGGTACCACACACCAAAGATGACAGCACCTAAACGAAATAAAGTCAAGATCATTTTGCCGCCATCACCACCAAATTTCCATCCATAAGCCATGCCTTCATTTTCTACGAAATGCAGGAGAAACCATTCACCCAGAATATTGTGGTGTTCATCAATGTGGAAATGAGTTTTGATGTATAGCTTCAAAGCCTGGTCGGCCAATACTATTAAAAGTATAATAAATGTTACGTTTCTTGCCTTCATAATGGTCGCAAAGATAATTGAATAAAGGTTTAAGATGTTTAGGGTTTAAAATTGTTAAGTACTCATTATTATTTACAATTAACCATTCACCAAAATCACTCTTCAAAATAAACCCTCTTCACTCTTTGAGAAATACCGGTGAGAATTTCATAAGCGATTGTTCCAGCCCAGCGTGCAAGCTCACTTACGGGCAATACTTCGCCAAACACAATTACTTCATCTCCTTCATTTACATCAATGCCGGTTACATCCAGCATCGTCATGTCCATGCACACATTGCCAATTACAGGAACCAGTTTTCCATTCACCAGCATTTTGCCCACGCCATTGCTTAACAGCCTTGGATAACCATCGGCATAACCAATCCTTACAGTAGCAATGACAGAATTTTCATGTGCCACACTGCTTCGGTTATACCCAACAGATTCTCCTGCTTTTATTTTTTTAATTTGTGCAATGGTCGTTTTTAAAGTACTTACATTTTTCAATTGCTGCTGCATTGCAGGATTGCTATCTACACCGTACAAACCAATACCAAGGCGGATCATATCAAACTGGAATTTTTTGTGGCGGTGAATGGCAGAGGTATTGGCAATATGTTTTATAAATGGATAAGGCAGATTGTTTCCTAGCTTTTTACAAGCTTGAGAAAATAAACTGACCTGCTGTTTTGTAAAATCATCATGCTCCGGATTATCGCTTGCTGCCAAATGCGAAAACACCGTCTGGATTTTAAATTGCCCGGAAGCTTTTAATTTTATACAGAGTTCATCCACATCTGCTGCTTCAAAACCTAGCCGGTGCATACCAGTATCCAGTTTTATATGCACAGGATAATTGGTAAGGGCAGATTGTTTCAAATAATTTTCAAACGCATTTAAAATACTGAAGGAATATAATTCCGGTTCCAGGTTGTATTGCACCAGCATATCAAAAGTTGACTCTTCTGCATTCATCACCATCATGGGTAAAGCAATACCTGCTTTGCGGAGCTCCACACCTTCATCAGCATAAGCCACTGCCAGGTAATCTGCCTTTTGAAACTGCAGCAGGTTGGCAATTTCAAAACTGCCGCTGCCATAGCTGAAAGCCTTTACCATGGCCATCATTTTTACACCAACATTTAATTGCTGCTGGTACACTTTGTAATTATGTGTAATGGCATTCAGGTTTATTTCCAAAACTGTCTGGTGGCTTTTTTGTTCCAGCAAATGGCTTATCTGTTCAAATTCAAAAACCCTTGCACCTTTCAGTAAAATGGTTTCGTTGTAAAAATGCAGTGTAGAAAATTGCCTGATAAATTCTGCCGTGTTGATAAAAAATATTTTATCCGCAATAGCGGAAAAGCAATCCTGGTATTTAGAAATTTCTGACCCGATGCCAATAAAACGGTTGATATTTTTTTGCTGCAGTATGCCCGCCACTTCTGTATAAAGCGCTTCATTTGATTTGCCGCTTTGCAAAATGTCACTGATGATAACGGTGCGTTTAGGATGCTGTTGCTGCTGTTGCAAAAAATCGAGAGCAATGGACAATGAAGTAATATCGGCGCTGTAGCTGTCGTTGATGACCGAACAATTATTGATACCCTGTTTCAGTTCCAGCCGCATTTCCACCGGCTTCAGCTGTGTCATCCGTTCTGAAATTATTTCATTGTCCATTTCCAGCAGCAACAATACACACCAGCAGGTAATGGCATTTTTTATTGCAGCCTCATTGGTGAATGGAATAGAGATACTTATTTTTCCTTCTTTAAAAAATGCTTTTATTACCGTGTTAAAAGGCTGCACCTGAATGGCGGTGATATTTACAGTGGCTGTTTCATCCTGTCCCCAGCTGAATAAAATCGCATTATTTTTTTGCTGTAGATTTTTCAATGCTTCTTCTGTAATCACTTCATCTTTGCAATAAATAACTGTAGCTGAATGTTCAAAGAGATGAATTTTTTCTTTTATTTTCTGTGTAATATTTTCAAATCCTTCACTGTGTGCTTCGCCAATATTGGTGAAGATGCCAATGGTTGGCTGAATGATTTTTTCCAATCTCTCCATTTCCCCAGTCATGGAAATACCGGCTTCAAAAATACCCAGTGTATGACTGCTGTTCATCTGCCACACACTAAGGGGTACACCTATCTGTGAGTTATAACTTTTAGGGCTTCGTACAATGCTGTAAGCGGGATAAAGCAATTGATACAACCATTCTTTTACAATTGTTTTTCCATTGCTTCCGGTAATGCCAATAACAGGTATTTGAAATTGCCTGCGGTGATTTGCCACCAGCACCTGCAATGCCTGCAACACATTTTTAACCTGCAGAAAATTAGCGTTGCTGAATTTTTTAATGACATCTGCAGGGATGTTTTCATTCACTACAAAATTCCTTACACCTCTATTGTATAATTCTTCAATAAACAATCCGCCGGTACGGCGTGGGCCACCCAATGCAAAAAACAAAGTTGTTTTAGGAAACAACAATTTTCTGCTGTCAAGCAAAAGCTGTTCAATAGCGGCATCATCCTGCTGCTGCAGGTAAACTGCATTGATAATGGTTGCTATTTGTGATGTTGTGTACAAGTACTTTTTTAATTACTGAATAAATATTATGCTGAATTTTTATCCTTCACCACAATCTTTCGATCGTGGTAAATAGAGTACCATATAGAACCACTGATACAAAAAATTATCACCAGCAGCGACACCCATACGGGCAGGTGTATCCATTTTTCAAGCAGCATTTTTGCCCCGATAAATAACAGCACGATGGCAATGCCCTGTTGCAAAAAATCAAATTTATCTGCAGCACCACGGAGTAAAAAAAACAAACTCCGCAAACCAAGCACAGCAAAAATATTGGAAGAGTAAATTAATAATTTTTTATTGGGATCGGGAATAATAGAAAATACTGCCGGAATGGAATCTATTGCAAACACAATATCTATCAATCCCAGCATAACGACCACCATTGATAATTTGGTGAAATAAGTTTTATTATTTTTCCTGATAATAAAGCGGCCATCCGGTTCTTCATTCGTGGTACGCATAAATTTCACCATCAGCTTAAAAGCCCAGTTATCTTTTGGATCAAACTCTTCTTCGGCAGTTTCCACAAACATTTTGATGCCGGTATAAACCAGGAAGGCTCCAAAAATATACATCACCCATTCAGCCCTGGCCACCAGTTCGCTGCCTACTGCAATAAAGATGATCCGGAAAAAAATTGCCATCAATATCCCCAGCAGCAGCACCCTGGAATAGTTCATTTCTTTTACCCCGAAAAAAGAAAAAATAATTATGAAGACAAAAATATTATCAATGGAAAGCGACCACTCTAATAAATAGGCGGAGATATAAGTAACAGCATCCAGCTTGCCGTGGCCACCATCATTTTCAATCCAGATAAAACCGCAAAAAGCCAATGATAACAATACCCAAAAGATGGTTTGCAGTAACGCTGTCTTTAAACTGATAATGGTATTTTTCTTACTCAGCAAACCCAAATCCACCAGCAATGCAACAAAGATTACCGCAACAAAAACAATGTATATTAGTTGGGTTTTATCCATTTAATTACAGTAATTATAAAATTAAAAACAACCGTTAATCATTAACCAATACTGTATTTTCTTTTTCTCCACCATTGATAAACAAAAGCAAATAAACAAATCAACAAAACAGGTAAAGCGATATTAATTGCCTGCCACATGATTTTTTGCTCTTCTGTTTTTTTCTTGTCCAGCAGGCGAAGCGTATAGCTTTTTGCTTTGGCTTCTGCCAGCCCGGAGGGATTAATTAAATAGTCTAAACAGTTTTGTAAAAAATCCCTGTTGGCAAATTCATACTGGTACTGTGAGCCTGCTGTATAGCGGTTCATGCCTATTGGTATTGGTTCTCCCTTCGACAGACTATTAAGCACCATGTCTCCATCCGACACCAATATTATTTTGTTGTCAATATTGCTTTGGCTCACAAAAGGAACATTGTATTTTGCCAGGCTATCCCTCATGGGTTGTGATAAACGATTGGCAAAAAGCGAACGGAATTTTCCTTCTAACAATACTGCCACCGGTATGTTTGCTTTTTTAAAATTTTCATCGTCGGGAGCATTGATATTTTCTGCACCACTGATCAATGCAGGCGTGGCAATCGTTCTGGAATTGGCAGAAGAACTGAGTAGGATTGTTTTTTGTATTCCTACGGCCTCCACCGTATCAATTGAATTAACAAACTGCCCGGCAACCAATCCTAAATTTTTATTGATTACATGGTTAGATTTTGTTTCAAACAATGGAAAATAATTCCAGTGCAAATAATCCATCTGATCTTTGCCATTGGTCATGAAAGGTAAAAAATCACATTGCAGATCCATGACCAAATCGCTGTTGATTCTTGCGCCATAGCGAAAGAGCAAATCTGTCAGCTGCAGGTTTCTATCATACGCTATTACCTGGTTGCTCATACTTTTCAGGCTATCCAATTCAGCTTCTAATTTATCTACAAACATCAGCAACCTTCCTCCCCTCATCACAAACTGATCTATCTTTAATTTCTCTTCGTCACTGAATGGCACAGACGGTTTTACAATCATCAGTGTTTTAAATGTATCTGGTATGGCGGGCTGTGTATTAAGGTTAAAAGTAAAAACGTTGTAATCTTTTTTTAACGTGTAGTTAAACAAATCGTAGGTCCGGATATCACTTGGCCCCAGCTCGCCATTACCTGCAGAGTAAGCTATCATTGGTTTTGATGGCTGCACCAGTTTATTAATTGCATCCGCAAACTTAAACTCCATCAATGCTTCGGCATTGTTTAATTCTGCAGGTGTAATGAGGGATTTGTTCCCGGTATATAAATTTACCGGCGACACAGCTTCTTTGTAATGCACCAATGCAACAGGATATACGAGCTGCTGCTGCTCACCTGCTTTTAACTGCGATTTTAAATTGATGGCATACAAGCCCATCGAAGAAAGAGAATCTCCGTATTTAACATCTGTGCCTTCCACCAAATCTTCCGGCGATATAAAATTGTATTGAATTTTATTACCCGCCACTTCTTTAAACTCCTGCAATATTTCACCGGCACTGTTCGATAATTTTTTAAAGCTGCTGGGAAATTCGCCTTTTAAAAAAACATCCACCTGTACTTTATCGTCTAATTTTTTTAAGATTTTTTTGGTGGGAGCAGATAAAGTAAATCGTTTTTCATTGGTAAAATCTATCCTGGCATGATAAATAGAAGCCAGCCAGTTGATGAGTATCAACAGTATTATTGTAACAGGCAACCACAGCTTAGTCCTAAATATATTATTCACCGGTGCTTTCATTTGCATGCGTTTGTTATTTGCTTTGGTTCAGGTTATTTTTTTTGAATTGTTCTTACAGTAATTAATAAAAAGAGCAGGATGATGCTGGCAAAATAAATCATATCCCGGCTGTCCATCACACCACGGCTGATGCTGCGGTAATGAAAATCGATCCCCAGCATTTCAATATAATAATCTGCCCTGCCCTGGAAAACAGGCAATTTACTCACTGCATTAAAACCAAAATACAACAGCAGGCAGGCAAAGGCACTGATTAAAAAAGCCACCACCGCATTACTGGTAAAACTACTGCAACACAGGCTGATAGCGGCAAACACAGCTGCCAGTAAAAAAAGCCCGATATAACTTCCGGCAATACCGCCGCCATCAATACTCCCTGCAGCACTCAGGCTTTTGATGGTGAGGATGTATATGAAAGTGGGAACAATCACAAATAATAATATTAGTAAAATGGACAGGTATTTACCCAGCACAATTTGCCGGCAGGTGATTGGTTTGGTTCGTAAAATTTCAAAAGTGCCACTCCTGATTTCTTCTGATAAAGAACGCATGGTGATGGCGGGTACCAAAAAAATTAATACCCAGGGAGCCAGTTCAAAAAACTTGTCGAGAGTTGCATAGCCAAAATCGAAAAGGTTGCTGTCTTTTAAAACAAACAGGAACAGCCCATTGACCAACAAAAATAAAACGATGGCAATATAGCCGGTAAGGTTGCTGAAAAACTGGTGCAACTCTTTTTTACAAATACTCAGCATATTTTTAAAATTGCTGCAATTTACTATTTAGGTGATTATAAAAATTTTGTTTCATCATTTGCCGGATTATTTGGTATATTTATAAGGTGGATAAAGCAAGTGAAAAACCACTTTTCAATTTATCTCAAACTGTAACGCATGAAGAAATTTCCACTCTTCTTTTTTACTTTTTTCTTACTCAGCATTTCAGCAAAAGCAGATTTTAATATCTGGGGTTCTGCCATTTATTTGAATGTAAATGGAACCTCTGGCTTTTACAATACACAAAAACTTTCCGGCCCGCTGGCAATTGGCAATAATACTTTCAGCAACGTTTTAGGAGTGTTTGGAAAAAACAGCGGCACATTAAAAATACTGGGAGCTGAAATTAATACCGGCAAAAGCAATGGTGCCACCGTTTGTAGCGGCAATCTTTTTTATACAGTTTACAGGCAGGGCAGCCGGCCGGCTTCTCCGGTGTTTTCCAATTTTAGCTTAATGCCTTATTGCAATTGCAGTGGTACTGTTTTCAGTGGTTGTGGCGACAGAGGCTGCAGTAATATCAACGATCAGAAACTGCAAAATGTAAACCAGTCTGTGGATCTTACCAGTTTTGAAATAGGGGAATACACACTGGAAATTTATTACCAGGCCAATGGCAGTACTAACAGTACAAACTGCAACCAGCAGGTGGTGGATAATAGTTCGAATACTAATTATACTGCCAATTTTTCTATTACCTCTCCCCTTTCGGTTAACATGATTTTTCTGAACGGCATTACTACGGAAGATGCCGTTAAAATAAAATGGGTAGTTCAAAACGATGTAGATATTACCAAATATGAAGTGCAAAAATCTGAGAATGGATTAAATTTCTCTACTATACAGGATATTCCTTCTAATCAAAACATTGCCAACAGCACTTATTTATTCAGCGACGTTAACCCTATCATTGGCACCAATTACTACCGCATCAAATCATACAATATTAATGGTACGGTTAATCTCTCCCCTGTGTTCAGGATTTATTATGGCAAAGTGGGCAATACCATTTTCATTTATCCCAATCCCTCAGGTGCAGAATTAACGGTAAGGTTTGCGGCTGTAAAAAAAGGTAATTACAAAATGAGTGTATTTGATACCAACGGCGGATTGATAGTCACCATGCCTGTAAATCATGACGGGGTAGATAAAACAGTGAGGATAAATCTTCCGGTAACCCTTTCTAGAGGAGTGTACCGCCTGTTTTTAATTGATAAGATTCAGTTTTACAAACAATCATTCCTGGTGAAATAATCATTCTCATCTGCACTAATTCCCAGTTTTTAATCTTTTTTCAAAAAAAAAATTCTTTAGTGCAGCACTTTTAAATAAGTAGCTGTCATATTGGTACTAAAATGCTTAATTCATAGATATTTTTACATTAGTTGTTTACCAAAACCGACTGCAAAGTCCCCCTTTTTTAGGGGGATTTTTTATGGAATACACTTCCGGCTGCATCTCTTCTCAAAATATTATTTATGAAAAAAATTATCCTGCTGGCTGCTACTGGCATTTTATGTACCCAGTTGCTTGCCCAGTCAACAAAAAAGATTGCACCGCCTCCGCCCCCTCCACCACCACCTACAGAAGCATCTATTCCTCCACCCGAGCCACCACCCACGCCGCCAGAGCCAGTACAATTCGCCCCGCCGGCAACTGCTGAAAATGCGCCACTGCCGCCAAAGCCGCCCGCCCACCTCATCCCCCAAAAGCGCCTAAAAAAGTAAAGGGGAAACTAAAATTTACCGAACCGGTAATTGAAAAAGATAAAGAACCTGCATAAATTTTATAAAGCCCGTCTTGAAAAGACGGGTTTTGTTTTTAATAACTAAAGAGCAATCCTTAAGAAGTAGCAGATTTTTTATTTGCCCAATACACCCCCAGTAAAATAACGAGCAGGCAGGCGGCCTGGCTCCAGCTAAAATTTTCTTTGTAATAAATACCCCAGCCAATGGCGATGAACGGAATGCCGTAAGTGACCATGCTGGCAAAAACACCCCCGGCTCTTTTTACCAGCATGTAAAACAAAATAGTAGCAATAGCGGTGCCCCCCACTCCCAATACCACTGCTGCAGCAGTACCCAGTAAAATTTGATGGTTGCTAAAAGGCAATGAAAAAAAGCCGGTAACAAATAAAACAACTAAAGAAGGAATGGCATTTAAAGTAAGCGCCACAGCAGCAATTTGCAGGGAAGGGATATTGGCCAGGTATTTTGCTACAATATTTACATTTATTCCATAAAAGACTGTAGCCAAAACTACGAGGCCGACAAATGCCAGGTGCCTGGGTTCCTGAATATGCCCTTTGGAAAATAAAAGCAATACACAGCCGGCGAAGGAAATAATGATGCCGATAATTTTGCTGGCAGCGGTAACTTTTCCAAAAAACAAAGCCCCAATAATAATTACAAAAATGGGAGTGAGCGAATTGAGTGTACCCGTTAGAGAACTGTCAATACCTTCTTCTGCAATACAAAATAAAAAAGCAGGTAACAAACTGCCGAGTATGCCCGATAAAAAAACAGTAAGTACTTTCCCTGAGGGTATCTGACGGAAAGAACGGACGGCTACCGGTAATAATATAATGCCTGCCGAAACCATCCTGACGGCTGCAACCTGGTAAGGAGTGAGCAGGTTATCCAGCCCAATTTTCATTAAAATAAAACTGCTGCCCCAGATTACAGCAATAGCCGCAAAGATCAGCCAGTCAGTTAATTTTTTGTTCACCCAGCAAAGTTGCCGGTATTAAATGGAAATAATTATCTCAAAAAAAATAAACTGGCCAAAAAAATTATTAACAACAAAGCTTACTTACAATTAATTCTACTAATGATTGTTATGATATATCAAAAGAAATCATTTGCTTTGCTCCTAAAATTTTCTAATAAACATTTAACCACTAAAACAAATTATCATGGGAATTTTAAAAGAATTTAAAGAATTTGCTGCAACCGGCAGCTTAGTCGATTTAGCTGCAGGTGTTGTAATGGGTGCCGCAGTCGGAAAAGTAGTTTCCGCATTTATTGATGGTATGGTAATGCCTGCTGTAGGTATGCTTACTGGCGGTGTAGATTTTAGCAAAATGAAACATGTTCTAAAACCTGGTGTTGATGCGGTGACAGAAGTAAAAGATACTGGAGGCGCAGTTACCCGTGTTGCAGTTCCGGCAATTGAAGAAGTAGCTGTAAAATATGGTGCTTTTATTACCCAAATCATTGAGTTTTTAATTGTTGCTTTCGTAGTATTTATGGTATTGAAAGCTGTAAACAAAATGAAGAAGAAACAAGCGGAAGCACCAGCTGGTCCATCTTCAACTGATGCCCTGTTAATGGAAATAAGGGATTCTTTAAAGAAATAATTTTTAACAATACAACCATTTTAAAGCATTGCAAGTCTCAGGACTGCAATGCTTTTTTAATTAATCAAAAAAAATGAAAAAAAATTTTAGTATCAGTTGTAGCAGCCACGGCTATTTTAAACAGTAAGACCCACGATGTCAGTATAAAAGCCTTGAAAAAGATAATTGGTAACTGCTATCAGCCTAGATGTTGTTTATGATGACTCTGTGATTGCCCGTACACAGGTAAAAGAAATATTAAGCCTTGGCCTCTCCCTCAAGTTGTAAAGTTTTTGATTTACAGGGAATTTCTATAAAAATATATACTATTTTCGCAGCGGCTTCCAAAAATGGAAGTCGTTGTTTTATTAATTAATACCAAACTAACATGAAAAGAATTTTGAGTTTACTAACTCTGAGCCTGGTATGTTTTCAACTAATGGCACAAGACGCTTCAGTAAAGGAAATGCAGGCTACCGTTTCAAAAACTGTACAATCAGATACTGAAAAAAAGCCCAATAAAAATGGCTGGATACATGGGGCTAATGTTAGTTTTAGCCTTACCCAAATTGGAAACAGCAACTGGATTGCTGCTGGTGGAGATGATTTTTCTTTATCCTCTGCTGCATCCATTAATGCTTATGCCAATAGAAAATGGGGCCGCTATACCTGGGATAATGTGTTAGACTTAAATTATGCTTTGATGAGTACCACTTCACTGGGTGTTCGTAAAGTAAATGACCGCCTGGATTTTATTTCTAAACTTGGGTATCAGCCAAAAAAATGGAAAAAAACCAGCGTTACCGGCCTTGCCCAGTTACGTTCTCAATTAACCAGCGGATACGAATACAATTATTTGGGCAGCACTGAAAAAAGAAGAAATTCTGGTTTTTTTGCCCCTGCTTATATTACTGTTGCACCGGGTGTGGAGTGGAAACCCAATAGTTGGTTTTCATTATTTGGTTCGCCTTTAGCTGCGAGGTGGACAATTGTTTCCAATGGTGCTTACAGCTATGCAGGCCAGGGTGGTATTTTTAATGGTAAGATAGAAACACCATTAGCCACTTTGTATGGTGTTGACCCTGCAAAAGGCAACCGTGGTGAGTTTGGTGCTTTTGTAACGGCCACTATTAAAAAAGACATCCTGAAAAATGTAGCCTACTACAGCAAATTAGACCTGTATTCCAATTATCTTAAAAGTGCTTCTAACGTAGATGTATTCTGGACAAACCAATTTAAAGTAAGGCTGAACAACTGGCTGAACATGAGCTACAATTTAGATATGCTTTATGATGATGATGTAAAGAACCCGGCAAGCCCTTCCAGTGCTTTGGGCTTACAGGTATTATCCACATTTGGTGTGGGTGTTGGTTTCAAACTGTAATTACTGTTTACTTATTAATACATTTGCTCCTCCTCCGTTGTTAGCGGAGGAGGAGTTTTTTTTACCATTAAATTTTTACTGACGTTGAACACTGCTTCTTACCAGATAAAACTTGACCAGTTTGAAGGTCCATTCGACCTGCTGCTGTTTTTTATTGAAAGGGATGAATTAGACATCTATAATATTCCTATTACAAAAATCACAAACGACTTTCTCGATTTTATACACCAGGGCGAAAAACTGAACATAGAATTGAGCAGTGAGTTCATTTTATTTATCAGCACTTTAATGCGTATCAAAGCAAAAATGCTGATACCAAGAAAAGAACTGGATGAGCAGGGTAATGAAATTGACCCCAGGCTGGAACTGGTAAATAAAATTTTAGAATACAAAAAATTCAAAGAGGCCTCCACAAAAATGGCAGAGATGGAAGAAGTAAGGATGCTGATGTTTAAAAGAGGCAACCTGCAAAGAGAGCTGTCGCAAATTGGTGAAGAAGCAGGCGAAGGCACAGAAATACAGGCGGTAACCCTGTTCAAGCTGATGAAGGCTTTTGAAAAAGTAATTCAAAAACTCCACGACAGAAATAATAAGCCGGTACACACCGTAGTGCAGTACAACTATACAATGGAAGAAACCAGGGATTATATGCTTACCCATTGCCGTGCAGAAAAAACTTCTTCTTTTGAAAAAGTATTTGATATCTGCCAGGACAGAATACATGCACTGTTCCTGTTTTTAAGTTTGCTGGAACTATCTCAGCAAAAATACCTGATCATTATAACTGGTGAAGGAAGGAATAATTTTATTGTGGAATACAATGAGAACAGGGAAGAAGAAGCAGACTCCACTCTTGACTATAATGAAATGACAAGTTTTAATTAACTGCTGTTTTTTCAATTGAAAATATAGAGCAGCATTGGCTGCTGTGTTTTATCCAGGTATTTTTTAATGACGCAAGAAATACCGGCGATACCGTTGGACATCCCGGCTCATGCAGATATTTTGCGGCAACATTTTTGCATCCGGTATACAGCCAGCACATGCAATTTTTTTTACAAGATACAGCTGATACTATATTCAATAAAATATTTTTTATATTGGGAGACTGTATGAAAAAAGGGTGCCGGTGCCAGTTGTTGACCGGATATCCAGATTACCTGCCAACTCATGAATTCGGTATTTAATATTTTTCATCCCGTTACCAGAAGAAATAACAGAAGTATCAAAACCGCAACCATTATCTTCTATTTCAAATTTTAAGATCCCTTTATCAATAGAGGCAGTAATAGAAATATTTTTCGCTTTGCTGTATTTTACAGCATTGTGTACAATCTCTTTTGTTGTCATCAGGATATTCCTTTTTTGTTCGTTGGTAAGTATAACAGCATTGGCTGACTCTGGAAATTCAATGGTAAAATCAATAGCTGAATATTCAAGCAATGCATTCAATTGTTCCCTCAGGTAGGCTAACAACATGTCAAGTGTTTTATTCTCGGGATTAAGGCTCCACACAATTTCACTCATATTGCTCACCAGTTTTCTGCTGGCAGTAGCTATGGCAGCCAGGTCATTTACATACGTTGACTGGTCATTCAGCCGTGCATGTTCACTCATCAAAGTTATTTGCGTAAGGCCTGCGCCGATATCATCATGCATCTCACGGCTTATTCTTTTACGTTCTTTATTTTCAGCTTTCAATATATTTTT
Source organism: Chitinophagaceae bacterium (assembly GCA_031371545.1). GTDB lineage: Bacteria > Bacteroidota > Bacteroidia > Chitinophagales > Chitinophagaceae > Ferruginibacter. Next base: position 13,211 of record JANMJU010000028.1, on the reverse strand, counting down.
TTCCTGCTGTTGTTTTTGTTTTAGCTGTTGCCTGTTGTACAATAAAAAAGCAATTATACTAATAAGAAGAATAATGCCCCCAATGCCGGCAAACTGGTAGTTTCTTTTCTGCAGCAATATTTTTTGATTGGAAATACTCAATTCGCTGTTGAGTTGCCGGTCTTTTAATTGATTGATTTCTTTTTCCTTTTTTGCTGTTTGATATTTACTTTCCAGTTCGCCTGTCTGCTTTAGCCGTTCGGAATTAAACAGGCTGTCACTGTATTGCGAAAATTTCTGCTGCCATTCGTAAGCTTTTTCATAATTCTTCATCCCGGCATAATCTTCTGCAATGCTGCCTGCGGCTTCCACCACCACATTCATAGCTTTTATCCTGAGCGCTTTTTCAAGGCCTCCGGTATTATATTCTATTGCTTTTAAATAATCCTTTTGCATGGCATATACGTTGCCGATATTGGTCATGTTGGCAGCAATTAAAAATTGATTGCCAGTATTTTCACCAATCTGCATTGAGCTTTTATAATATTCAATAGCCTTGGTAAAGTTGCCCTGGTATTTATATACGATGCCCAGGTTATTATAAGTCATTGCCAAATGTGGCTGGTCTTTCAGTTTGGCATATATGCCAAGTGCCTTCTTATATTCTATGATTGCTGCCGGATATTTTTTCAGGTATTGCTCGTAAATAACACCTTTATTATTGGCACAATCAGCAATCACTGACGAATCATGTATCGTCGAACCGACAGCCTCCGCCCTGCTGTAATTTTCCAATGCTTTTGCAAAATCTTTTTGCTCTTCATACAATGCCCCGATATTGATTAATGAACGGGCAGAAGCAACACGGTTACCGGTTTCCTCCGATATAGCAGCCGAACGCTGATAAAACCGAAGTGCTTCTGCAGCTTTACCCATTTGTGAATATACATGCCCGATATGGTCATATATATTTACCTGAGCGGTGCTGTCTTTTGATTGTTCAGCCTCTGTCAAACATTTTTCAAAAAGTGGCAGTGCTTTTTCATACTCCCCTTTTTTATAGAGATCTGCAGCAGCAATTAATTTGCTATTGGTTTGTGCATGCAGGACATGCAGGGTACATACTGCAAGCAGCAGGGTAAGGAAAAATGGTCTCATGGTAAAATAGGTATTTAAGGGTAATGTAACCTTTATTCAGGTGTTTAACCAAAATACAATTGTGCAGCAGGCAATCTGCAAAAAACTACTACTACTTATTTCACTTCCAGCGAAGCCTTCCAATAACTATCTTTAATAAATAATGATACCACTAATAATACTGGAAGATGATGAGAAGATACGCAACTACCTTGCAGCGCTCATTACAGGATCAGGCGACTTTGATCTGCAGGCAAGTTTTGACAATACAGAAGATGCCATCCTTTATTTTGAAAATGGGTTAGGCGATGCCGTTGAATTAGTGTTGACCGATATTCAGCTGCCCGGCAGGTCGGGCATTGATTTTACAGCATGGCTCAAACCGCTTCGACCCGATATACAATTTATGGTGCTGAGTTCGTTTGAAGATACCGACAATGTGTTCAAAGCATTGAAGGCAGGGGCTTCTGGCTATATCCTTAAAAATACGCCGCCGGCAAAACTGATAGAATCACTGCATGAGCTTCGCCGTGGCGGCAGCCCAATGAGCAGCCAGATTGCCCGTAAAGTGGTGAGTGCTTTTCAGCAGGAGGTAGTTTATACAGACGCAAAAGAAAAATTATCAGACAGGGAAAGAGAAGTGCTGCTCTGGCTTTCAAAAGGATTCAGTTATAAAGAAATAGCAGAAAAATTATTTATCTCCGTAGAAACCGTACGTACACATATCCGTAATATTTACGAGAAGCTTCATGCCACAAATAAATTAGAAGCACTTAGAAAAGCAGGATTTCGGTAAAATCTACGTTCATAACCACTACTACTTTTTTCACACTTTTTACTTTCCCTGCTGGCCTTAGCTTGCAGCAGGTTGATAAATATATTCTTTAACACTATTAAACACATTCACATGAAAAAAAATCTCTTATTACTCTGCATCATCTTTTCTGCATTATCATGTAAAAAAGATACCGCCACACCAGCACCTGCCACGGGTGATTTGAAAACAGGAACGGCCTGGGTGTATAAATACACAACTTATAATGCCGCCGGCACAGTGCTAAGCACCGGCAATGTAACGCTTACCATCACCAGCCAACAAACCTTGCTTGGAGAATCATGGTGGGTGGCTACAGGAGCAGGAACACCTTCTTATATCCGCAAAAATACAGAAGGCTATTTCACCATAAGAAACAGTGTTTCTCAATTAGACTTTAAAGTGCCTGCTGCTGTAAATGATACCTGGCGCAAAACATACAGTGCTGCTGCCGGTGATTACAGCGATTTCAAGGTGCTTGCTGTAAATCAAAATGTAACTGTGCCAATGGGAACCATTGCCTGCTATTACGCAGAAGGAAATGACAGCAACAGTCTTGAAGATAAAATCTGGTACAATGATGCCAACATGCTGGTAAAGCAGGAAGAATTTGATGACAATGGTTCTGGTGTTATGTTCAAAGATTTTTCACTGGAGCTGGTAAGCTTTACGCTTTAATATTTTTTACATCAACCCTTACAGCGTCTGCTACAAAAATTTTGTGCAGGCGCTTAAGGTTTTCATTTTTAATTGCTAAAAACAAAATATCATGAAATATATTATTACAGCATTTATCGCTTTTGGTTTTACTGGTAACACTGCAAATGCCCAGGAAGTAGTGCAGGAACTTTCTAAAAAAGCAGCAAAGGGATACATAGCAGAGACAGGCAACGGCGACGGAAACTATCTTATCACTTATAAAATTGGTGGCGACAAAAAGAAAAATGAAATTTTTTATGAAACATACCTGTTTGATAAAAACCTGAAGCTTGTAAAAAATGAAGAGATAGCCGAGCCAAAATTATCTGCAGCAGAAATGCCGGATAAAACACAAACACGTTTCAGCGCTTATGTTGGTGGCTGCAGTTCCTTTGATGTGTTAAGCATGAAATTAAAACTCAGTACCACCACCATCAATACCAGGTGGGATTATAAAAAGCAGCGGTATGTATTCGACAAAACGCTTACATCAGAAACTATTAAGGCCAAAAATGACAATGGTAAATATTATGGCTTTGCTGCTTTTAACAGTGAAGAGGATGGAACCCTATTTGTAATAGCTGCTACAGAAGGGAAAAAAGATAAAAATGATTTTTCTGTTTTAAGTGTAACAAGCAGCCTCGACATTACAGAAAAAGCAATTGATATTAGCGGCTCGCAATCATTGGTGTATACCAACCAGTTGGGTAATGGTGATGTAGTGATGATATTTGCACCTAAAAAAAAGGAAGCTGATTTATCAGCTTATACTTACCTGCAATATTCTGTAAAAGGAGAATTGAAAAACAAAGTAAACTTCAAGAGCCCTTCCAGCAACATGCTTATTACGAATGTAAAGGAAGTAAATGGATCTGTTTTTTTCTGCGGCACTTCCACCAAATCGAATGACAGTTTTGATGAAGTGTTTGATGACTATACTGCAGAAATAAAAAATCCCTGTTATAAAGTAGCAGAAAATTACCGGGATGAAAAATGGATGAAGAAGGCAGATGATAAAATGGATAATTTTCACATGCTGAAGTTTAAAGGCAACCAACTCGTCTTTGCAACCACCACCCCCATCAGCGATTTTAAATCAAAGTTTAAAACAGCACCGGCAGATAAAGGTGCAGATCCATACAAAGGAAAAAATTTCCAGGTAAACAGTTTTTTTGTAACTGCTGATGAAGAATACCTGGTAGCCGGGCAATTAATGAGCAAGGTAAATCTTGGGCTGGGCAATCCTGTAAAATCTTATGAAGATATCATCTGCTTTTATTTTGATAAGACAGGCCAGTTGAAAACACAATTCGGCACAAAAAAAATGAACACTGAAAAAAAGAGCGAAATATATCCAGTGGGGCAAACCTTCACTGCATCCAAAGATGGCAAAAGCATTTATTGGACCATACTGGAAGTAAAGGGTTTTAAAGGATATGATGGTTTTTGGAACGCTTACAATGGCACTGTCACTTATTACGCAAGATATTTTCCACGTATTGCCAAAATCGATTTGCCTAACAGCAGCATCGGCAACTTTTCTGTATTAGGCAATGAGAAGTTTTATGTCAGCAAGTCGTTTGACCCAATGATGGATGAAAAAGAGCACAGTGTAACTTTTATCGGTAATGATGAAGATTATAAAAAATTGTGGCTTTCAAAATTTGTGTTTGAATAATTGTGCTAAGGAGTAAAATATTTTATCAACAAACCGCCGGTATAAAATTGTGCCGGCTGTTTTATTAAGATAATGCATTGTGCAGCTAAAAGACCCTTTGCATCTGAAACGTACACTTAAGCTGATAAATTTTATACTAAAAATTATACCCTTTAAACACCTGCTATCAACATTTGGAGCAGGTGTTTTTTTTGCTATTACCGATACCTAAAATTTGAATGCAATTGTTGTTGTATTTTTATCCTGCAACAAGCATTATGAAACCAATTATGAGAAGAAAATTTTTAACTACCGCAGCAGCTATCACAGCAGGCGCTGCAGCATCAGCACTGCCATTGAAAATTACCCACGATAAAAAACAATTGGTGCACCATGTTTTTTTCTGGTTAAAAAATGCAGACTCTATTGAAGACAGGGACAAATTGGTGGAAGGTGTAAAGACACTGGCAAAAATTGAAACCATCCGTAAGCTGCATGTGGGAGTACTTGCCAGTACAGAAAAAAGGGATGTGGTGGATACCAGTTGGGGTGTTTCTGAACTGATGTTTTTTGATGATGCTGCCGGACAGAAGGTTTACCAGGATCATCCCATTCACCAGGCATTTATAAAAAACTACGGGCATTTATGGAGCAGGGTAATTGTGTACGATGCTGCTGAAGTGTAGTTTTGTAAATCACCTGAATATTGAAAACATTTTTATGACTGTTTTCAAAAACAAATTACATGTCTATTCCTTTTATACTGTTGCTTGTTGTGTTGATTTTAATTTTGCTAACGGCACAATTTAAAGTAAGCCCTTTCATTGCATTGATACTGGTATCCATATTTGCCGGGTTCCTGCTGCATATGCCTTTAGGAGCAATTGCAAAATCTTTACAAAAAGGAATTGGCGATATGCTGGGTTCCATCCTCATCATTTTATCTGCCGGTGCAATGATTGGAAAACTGGTGGCAGAGAGTGGTGCGGCAAAAGTAATTGCCGACAAGATCATGCAGATCTGCGGTGAAAAATATTTGCAGTGGGGTTTGATGGCAACCGGTTTAATCATTGGCATTCCTTTGTTTTACAATGTAGGGTTTGTGTTGGTGATACCTATAATTTTCAGCCTGGTGTATCAATACAGATTACCTGCTGTGTATGTCGCCATTCCAATGCTGGCTTCACTTTCAGTAGCACATAGTTTTTTACCGCCACATCCGTCACCGGCATCACTGGTGGTTACTTTAAATGCCAGCATGGGCAAAACTTTTTTTTATGGAATCATTGTTGCCATTCCTGCTATCATACTGGCCGGCCCTGTTTTTTCAAAAACTTTAAAAAAAATAAAAAGTGAAACTGCCCTGACACTGTCCAATGAAACAACACTGGATTTTATTTTGCCTGGTTTTTTCAACAGTATTTTTTCTGCCATGCTGCCGGTTTTTTTATTAGCCGGCACATCACTGTTAGCTTTTTTATTTTCCGGTCAATCGCAACTCCGCCAATTTATCAGCTTCATTAATGAACCTTCGGTATTAATGATTGCAGCATTAATGATGGTGACTTACACACTCGGCATACGTCAGGGAAAAAGCATCAAAAAAATTATGCAGGTTTATGAAAACGGCGTGAAAGATATTGCTATGATTGTTTTAGTGATCGGTGCTTCCGGGGCACTCAAACAAATTTTAATTGACAGCAACACCAGTATAATTGTTGCAGCATATTTTCAGCACCTCGATATTCATCCTTTGTTGTTGGGATGGCTGATAGCTGCTAACATAAGGCTCTGCCTCGGTTCTGCAACAGTATCCGGACTTACCACTGCCGGCATCATAGCCCCAATGATGGGCAGCCTGAATGTAAATCCCAACCTGATGATTCTTGCCATTGGCGCTGGAAGCATTTTCTTTTCTCATGTAAATGACACCGGCTTCTGGATGTTTAAAGAATATTTTAAAGTATCACTGAAAGTCACATTTTTATCCTGGTCGCTGATGGAAACCATTGTGAGTGTGATGGGCCTGGTTGGAGTTTTGCTGTTGAATTTGGTAGTGTAGCCTGGCATCATTCTTTTACCGCTACTGCAATTTTTGAATCTGCCGTACCATAATACAGGAACCATTTATTTTTAAAATATACCAGCCCTTCTACAAAACAAACTTCATTTACTTCACCTATTTTTTCATAATCTTTATCGGGTTTGATAAAAGATTTTTCTGACCTCTCAATTAATTTATAAGGCTGATTTTTATCAAACAATGCCTGGCCTGCGCTGTAGGTAAATTTAGGCAATGAAGTATCATTGAAATTAGCGGCATTGCTGCCGTTGTAAATTAACAGGATACCCTCTTTTTGCAGCAATGCAAAAGGGCCAGGCTCCACCAGCCTGCTGTCAAAATATCCCATCCTTGGATGCAGCACTTCAATCATTTTTTTTGATTCTTCATTTTCTGCAACAGTCCAGTGTACCAGGTCGTTGGATGTGGCGATGAATAAATCCGTATCTCCAAAATACATCCAGTATTTTCCATTTATTTTTACTGCCAGCATTTTGCCAGCCTTGTTTTCCACCACTATTGCTCCCGATTTTGACCAGGCATCTTTATATTTTTCATCCTTCAGTACCAGCCCTTGTTTTGTCCATTTTTTTAAATCGGTGGAGGTTGCTAAACAAAGCCTTGCTGTTTTACCATCATACGCCGTGTAAGTTAAAATATACATTCCATTATCACTCTCCACAATCCGTGGATCTTCCACTCCACCTTTCCATTCATATTTTTTCATGCTGTCTTCTGCTGGATAAAAAACAGGTTCCGGTTGTTTGGTAAAATGCAGGCCGTCTTCGCTGATAGCCAGTCCCAGCCTGGATACCATGGCATTGTCCTGCGACCGGTAGAGTAAATAAATTTTACCATCTTTCACTACGGCTGCAGGGTTTAATACATTCCGTTCGTTCCATGCAGTTGACTGATGTGTGATGGGACAGAGAAATTTTTCTTTGCCCGATGGCAACAGGATGGGATTAAGACTGTCCACTTTTACAAAATTTTTCATTGCCCATTCAGCAGCTGGCGGAGCAATAACAGTGGTATCTTTTTGTTTTGTTTCACATGATGCAAAGCATATTGAAACCAGCAGTATGGCAGCAATGGAATTGTTCTTCATAATTTGGCAACAGCAATTTTTTTACTGTTCAACAATGTACGGATGTTTGATTTTTCAAGAAGCTTTTATTTTTAATTACGCTCTTAAAATTTTAAAATTTACTTAAAATCAAAAGGAACCCAGTGGGTTCCTTTTGTATAAATAATTTATGCGTTACTTAAATTTTCTCGCCATAAATACGCTGCATATCTTTTGCATTGATACGGATAATAAACTTATCCAGTTTCAGTTTACGGGCTGCCCTGGCAAAGAATTCTTTTTTACCGGTCATTACACCAAAATTATAAAACAACCTTTCCAGCGTAAGTGTGCGGCCAACTTTTTCATGCTTCAAAACTTTGAAACCTTCTTTCTCCAGTAATTTTGACAAAGAATCTTTTGTAAAAAAGTAGATATGCCCATCGCAGCGAACGCTTCTTTCCCGGTGCTTCAGCAATTTAAAAACAAACGAATCGTAAGTGGGAGTTTCTAATATTAATTTGCCGCCCTTGGTTAATAAACTGTTTGCTTTACCAACAAAATCAGATGGATCGCTTACATGTTCAATTACATGAGTTGCCACAATAACGTCTACACTATTTTCAGGAATGTCAGCTTTATCAAAATACTCCCTGATTACTTTTACGCCAATTTTTTCGGAATAATAAGCAGGCAGCAGCAACGGTTCTATGCCCAATACTTTCCAGCCTTTCTTCTTTGCTTCATTTAAAAAAGTACCTGCAAAAGAACCAATTTCTACAAAGAGGCCTTTGTCTGGTTTATCAACAAAGTCAATTATTTTATGGTAATCTTTTAACTGTAAGAATTGCTTTTTGAGGTATTGATTTTTTTCCGGAGTAAAATCTTTGAGTGCTTCTTCAAAAGCGGCGTCGCTGGTGCCATTTGTAAATTCTAAATAATTTTTTTCAACTGCCCCTACATTATCTGTTTGTGGGTTGGAATAAATGAGGCCGCAGTTTTTGCATTTTACAATCCGGTGTACCTGGGCTTTTCCTGCCGGGAACAACACATCATAGTCATCTGAATTACATATATTGCAGGGCACCATCTTTGACCGTATGTGTTCTGCTGTTTCCACTTTTGCTTCCGTTAGAGTCATGATATAATACTTTATTTTAAAAATATGAAGTTAACCAATTAGGATATTTTAAACGAAGATTACTGGTTTTTATTATATAAAACAGGGTGGGCTTTGATAATAATTTTTTCTTAATTACCATTGATCCCACATTTTTCTACCTGCTGTTTTTTTTAAGCTTCGCACTTGCTGTTACATAAATTTTTTTGCTTTTGCTAGATCAACTTTTTTTCCAGTACCTTTTTTTCATGTTGTTCCTGCAAAGAATCATGGTTTTGCACTTCAATCTGCTGCACAAATACTGCATACTGATCGGGGAATATCTGGCGGCCGTTAAACTGTGCATTCACCTTTGTAAAACAGGCTCCAAAATATAAAATCATTGCAGAGAAATAAACCCACAATAAAATTATCACCACCGAACCTGCTGTACCGTAAGTGCTGCCCGGATTACTTTTACCAAGGTAATAACCGATAGCAAATTTGCCCATCATAAATAAAATAGCAGTGGTGAAAGCTCCTGTTCTTACATCTTTCCATTGAATTTTTGCATCCGGTAAAAACTTGAAAATGATACCAAATAAAAAAGAGATGACAATAAAAGTAATGCCCATATTTACTGCATAAGTAATCCACACAGAGCCCTCCGGAAGTACTGCAAGCAACCGGTGCAGCAATATTTCAAGCAGGGCATTCAATGCCAGTGACACCAGCAAAATAAAACCCAAGCCCATTACCATCGACAGGCTGAGCACCCTATTCAGCAAAAACTTCAGCCAGCTTTTTCGTGGCTTTGCCCTCAATTGCCAGATAAAATTAATGGATCCCTGTATTTCGGTAAATACAGCCGTAGCTGAAAAAATTAATATCGCCATACTGACAATGGAAGCAAAAGTGGTAAGGTGTGAATTGGCTGCATTGCTGATAATATCCTGTATCTGCTTTGCTGCCGGTGTGCCTACAAAACTTTGTATCTGCCCAAACAAAGTTCCTTCAATGGCAGCCCTGCCATAAAAAACATCACATATTGTAATAACGATCAGTAAAATGGGCGCTAAAGAAAACAAGGTATAGTAAGATAGTGCGGCACTCATCCGAGGTACACCATAATCAACAAAATCAATACAGGTTTGCTTTAAAATCTCCCACCCTTTTTTTATTCCTTTCATTGTAAGTTAAAGTTAATCCATCCCCTGCGATTGAACAAGGTTGCTTATATTTAAGTGCAACTTAATTTTTATCTTACAAAAACTAAGCCTTATAAAAATAGAACAATGGTTAGTACAGAAGCATTTTGCCAGCTGGCACTTTCTTTTGAAGAAGTGGAAGAACAACCCCACTTTGAGAAAACCTCTTTCAGAGTAAACAACAAAATATTCGCCACACTGGATGAGAAAAATAAAAGAGCAGTGGTAAAATTAACTGCTGCTGACCAGTCGGTATTTTGTTCTTTTGATAAAACAGTGATTTATCCTGTTGCCGGCAAATGGGGATTACAGGGCTGGGCAATGATTGAATTAAAAACTGTGAGAAAAAATATGCTCACTGATGCATTGAAAATTTCCTACTGCAATACAGCGCCAAAAAGACTCTCGGAAAAATACAGGGATAGTTAAGTTGAAAATTTTATAAAACAATATTTATCTGCCAGGTGCCGGGCTCAAAAATTTCTATGTCAAACGGGCCGCCATTAATATTAAAACGCACTCTGAATGGAAACCGCACTTCCTGGAACTCTATCACTTTTGTTTTGCCCATTTCTCTTTTATTGTCTCTTTGATAATTACCGCCAGCCAGTTCAAAATGTGTAATATCGGCTGTAGCCATAATGCCGCTTTCCATCGATACTGTAACAGAAGCACCTCCGGTCTCAATTTTATTTACGTCCTGATGGCTAACAGTACTGCTTACATTATGCAACTCATATGGCTTTTCATATTCCCCTTTATATACATCTTTTTTCCAGTAACCGGTTATAATACGGTCTTCGCTCTTTGCCAACAAAGTGCCCTTTCCTTCTTTCAGGCCTTTTTTAAAATTGCCGGTAAACACATCTCCGTTTCTCCACACGTACATGCCCTTTCCGTCTGGCAGGCCATTTTTAAAACTACCTTCATAGCTGTCAGTTCCTGTAGCCTTTCCCTCTCCATCTGCTTTACCTTTTTTACAATCACCTTCATAACTTCCTTTCAGTGAATCGGCCACAACCTCACAAACTGTTTCTTGTGCAACAGCGATTGAAAGAAAAAATAATAATTGAATGGTTAAAAATATCTTTTGCATAAGTGTTTATTTATCCTTGAAACTATTTGATTAAATCTGGTTAATTTTATACAATAATAATAGTTACAACATTTTTACACATCACCACAAACATAATGATTCTTTTTTCCGGCAGGGTATTATTATTAATCAATCTACCACTCTTTTTTAATTCTGCTTTCGCACAAATTTTTCCACCCAAAAATTATCCGCAGGGATATTTTTCCTGGCCGGTGCAGGCAAAAAAAGCACTGGCAGCCAACTTCGGCGAACTAAGGCCCAATCACTATCACATGGGACTGGATTGCAAAACAGACCAACGGGAAAACCTGCCCGTAATAGCAGCGGCAGATGGTTACATTGCTAAAATAAAAATTGAGCCTTCAGGTTTTGGAAGATGTATTTATATCAATCATCCCAATGGCCTTACTACCCTATATGCCCACCTGAATGATTTTTATCCGGAGCTGGAAAAATATGTTACAGCACAACAATACAAATTAGAAAGCTGGAAAATTTTTATTGATGTGCCTGGTGATTTATTACCTGTAAAGAAAGGGCAGCTTATCGCCTACAGTGGCAATACCGGTGGCTCCCAGGGGCCGCATTTACATTTTGAAATAAGAGATACCAAAACAGAAAAAGTATTGAACCCGTTGCTTTTTGGATTTCCGTTACCGGACAATATTGCCCCTTCAGTATTAAGGCTGGCTGTGTATGACAGAACAAAAAGTACTTACGAACAAAGCCCCCGTTTTTTTCCAATAAAAAAAGTGAATGGCATTTATCAACCTGTACCCGGCACTATTTCATTGGCCACCACTAAAGTAAGTTTTGCTATCACTGCTTACGACCGCTACACCGGCTCAACCAATCCAAATGGCATTTATGAAGCAGACCTGTATGAAGACAGTAAAGCGGTTATTGGCTTTCAGATGGACAGCATCAGTTATGATGAGACCCGTTACCTGAATGCTCATATTGATTATAAATTACGCAACAGCGGCGGGCCTTTTGTACAGCACCTGAGCAGGCTGCCCGGTTATCAAAAAGGCATATACAAAGATATGAGTGGTGATGGTGTGATTGACATCAGCGATAATGAAACACACAAAATAAAAATTGATGTAAAGGATACGGAAGGAAATATTACTGTGGTGGAATTCAATGTAAAATCAACCGGTACTGCAGCACCGGTTGTTGCTGCTGCACAAAATATTTTTGGACCAGGCTACCTCAATGTATTTGAAAATAATAACCTCAGTTTTTATTTATCAGAAAATGAATTGTACGACTCCCTGGATTTTACTGTAAGATCAATAAGTGGTTTACATCCTGGTGCCATTGCTTATCAATTGCAAAGTGGAGATATACCGGTACATAGTTTTTTTAACATCAAAATAAAAAACAGCAATACTGCCAATCGGGATAGAATGGTAATGCACCGCTGGTGGGGCAGTAAGAACGATTATGCCAAAGCTGTAAAAGAAGGTGATTGGTACAAAACCAGTTTTAAAGCGCTGGGCAATGTGGAACTTTATGAAGACGTTACAGCTCCCACCATTACAGCGGTGGGTTTTAAAGATGGCATGAATGCAGCTAAACTAAACCGGATCGCTTTTGTTATCAGGGATGAAACAGAAGAACTTAGAAATTTTCGGGCAGAGCTGGATGGAAAGTGGCTGCGTTTTTGTAATGATAAAGGCAAAACATTTATTTATAAATTTGATGAACATTGCCCGGCAGGCGAACATGAATTGAAAATTAGTGTAGAAGATTGTGCAGGGAATAAAGTGGAAAGAGTTTATAAATTTGTGAGATAACCCCCATCCCCTAAAGGGGTGTAAAGCAAGTGTATTTGTAAACACAATCTCTGTTATTAAAATAAGCTAACAATTTTTATAACCCAAAACACCCCTTTAGGGGATGGGGGACAACAACTATGGTAACATTAACCGAAGGCACTAAAGCTCCTGCGTTTAGCAGTGTTGATCAAAATGGCGATAAGGTTTCGCTGGCACAGTTTAAAGGGCAAAAAGTGGTGCTGTATTTTTATCCGGAAGATAATACACCTACCTGTACCGAACAGGCCTGTAACCTGAGAGATAACTTTTCTTTACTTAAGCAAGAAGGCCTGGTGGTGCTGGGTGTAAGCCCGGATGAAGTGGCGAAGCATAAAAAATTTGAAACTAAATTCAGTCTGCCATTTACTTTACTGGCCGACCCCAACCATACCATCATTGATAAGTACGGTGTGTGGGGACCCAAGCAAATGTTTGGCAACAAATACATGGGATTGTTACGCACTACTTTTTTAATTGACGAGAAAGGAGTGATCTGTAAAATATTTTTGAAGCCCAAAAGCAAACAACACAGCGAAGAAATTTTAAAAGCATGGAAGGAAATTGGCAAATG
>JANMJU010000010.1:0-1718 GCA_031371545.1 Chitinophagaceae bacterium | reverse complement strand
ATAAAAACCCGGCGGCCAATATGGAGCAGATGGCGGGATATATGTTTGGCCCAAACAGCGAAGCCATCATGAGTACGCCGGATGCAATGAAGGAAAGTAATATCAGCGTAGCATTGTATTATAAACCCGGCTATGGATTAGAATTGCTGCGTAATGAAATTATAGGCCCGGTTCGTTTTGATTATGCGTTTAAAAATTATATTCAGCAATGGGCTTACAAACATCCAACCCCATGGGATTTTTTTAAAGCAATGGACAACGCAGCTGGCGAAGACCTCAGCTGGTTTTGGAAAGCTTGGTTTGTAGAAAACTACCGCCTCGATCAGGCCATACTTTCTGTGACTTATGAAAATGATAATCCTGCAGAAGGAGCATTGGTTACCATTGCCAATCTCGACCAGATGGCGATGCCGGTGATTATAGCATACGAAACTGTAAATGGTAAAAAAGGCAGAATAAAAATACCGGTTGAAGTATGGAACAACACAGCATCATGGAAACAAAAGCTGCCAACCAAAGAGAAGTTAAGTAAAGTGCAGATAGACCCGGACAAGATTTTTCCTGATATGAATTTTGAAAATAATCGGTGGAGTGGAAAATAGAAAATTGATTGGGTAGTTATTTGGAAATAACACAGCTTGTCTATAATAAAAAATGTGAAAACAGCCAGGCCATTTTCACATTCAATTATTTAAGAGAAATTTTATTTACCATATCAATGCACTTGCTCCTAATATAGCAGCATCCGCTTCTTTCAATTCGCTGAACAATAATTTCACTTTGTTTTGAAATATTGGCAGCAGATTGGCTTCCATGTGTTTCCTTGTTGGGTTTATTAATAAGGCACCCGCTTTGGTGAGTCCGCCAAATAATACAATGGCTTCAGGCGAGGAGAACATAATAAAATTGGCCAGTGATTCACCCAGTATCTGCCCGGTAAATTCAAATATTTCATTGGCAATGGTATCGCCTTTCATGGCACAGTCGTACACACTTTCACTGGTAAGGTCATTGATGGAATAATCCCTTAAAAGGCTTTCTTTTTCCGGGTGATTGGTAAGCAGTTCAATAGCAGTTTCTCTTACTCCGGTAGCAGAAGCATATGCTTCCAGGCTGCCATGCATGAGGGTACTTTTATGTTGCCTGCCGCCGGGCCTGATGATGGTGTGGCCCAGTTCTCCTGCAAAGCCATCATGACCTACTACAATTTTTCCATCAATCACAATGCCGCTGCCAACGCCTGTTCCGAGGGTGATGGTGATAAAGTGCTTCATGTCTTTTGCACAGCCATAGATCATTTCTCCTACCGCTGCTGCGTTGGCATCGTTTGTCAATTTGGTAGGCAGTCCAAACTTTTTCTCCATCAATTCTGCAATGGGTATGATGCCTTTCCATTTTAAATTAGGAGCATACTCAATGGTGCCGGAATAAATATTTCCATTGGGGGCGCCGATACCAATGCCGATAAAGTTTTTTGTGCCACCTACTTTTTTCATCATCGGTTCCAGCTTGGCATACAGGTCATCAATAAATTCTTCCACCACTTCATGTTCGTTGGAAGGTATCCTGTCCTGTGCTAAAATTTCGCCTTTTGAATTAACGATACCAAACTTGGTGGTGGTGCCGCCGATATCAATGCCTAAAGAATATGTACTCATTTGAATAAAAATTTATACTAAATAAAATCTGTCAAAACTTTATTAATGCCCGCCACCACT
>JANMJU010000228.1:0-5059 GCA_031371545.1 Chitinophagaceae bacterium | reverse complement strand
ACCGCCGGAAACAAAATTGTAAAATTCATCGTACTTGCCGGGAGCAACATACGCTTTGGAGGCTGCATCGGAATTGACTGCACTGCCTGCATTTTTTGGTTTGCAGGAATGTATCAGCAGCATCATACTTGCCAGTGCTATAGCTGCGATGCTAATTTTTATTTTTGTCATAATTTTTATTTTTTGCTAAGTGGTTAAAATAGTTGAGAACATTTTTTGGTAAAGGATATAACAGGGAAAAGAAACAGGAACATACATTAGCTTAACTTCCTGTAATTATCCAACACAATAATTCAGTCATGTAACAATTCTGTCTTCAATTGATATACTTTACTTTACGGCATCATTCTTCCGCATAAATTCATATAATGCCCTTGCATCATCATCACTTAAATTTTGATTGGGCATGCGTACCAAACAAATTTCTAACTGGGCCTGTGCCTTGGGGTCTTTGTTCAGCATGGCATCTGTATTGGTTGTAAAATTCATTATCCATTCGGCTGTATGGCGGCTGGTAACGCCTTTCCACCCGGGGCCTACTAATTTTTCATCGGTAAGTTTGTGGCAGCTGCTGCATTTTACACCATAGGTTTTTTCGCCGGTGCCGGCCATCGCAGCATCCAGTGCTGCACCTACTTCTACTTTGGTAAATTTTCCTTCGCCCCTGTTAGGGTCGTACGATGGGTTACCATTTTCGGCTTTTTTTGTATCATCCGCTTGGTCAGTGTTAGCCTTCGTATCACTGCCGGCACCGCCGCCGCAGGATGTGATGAATACAGCAAGAAATAAAATGACAGCTAATTTTTTCATAACAAATATTTTGTGTTTTTAAAATTGATAGCACAAGATTAGTCTGCATACCATTCTTAGTTTATGCGTTCAATCATACTTTTAAAAAATTGCCCCGGGGGCTTCAATGGTTAAGCAGTAAACATGATAACAATCATATCACCGGCTTGGCAAAGTCATATCGCTGCACTTTCAATGCAGGTAGTTTTGGGTTCTAACAAATTCTTTTCATACAATGGTAGATATTGATATATTGCTTACGATGGGAGCTGCGTATAAAAAAGTAGCTGCCGGCGAAATTATTTTCAGGGAGGGAGCCACTGCCTGCTTTTATTACCAGCTGGTGAGTGGCAGTGTGAGATGGACAAACATAGATGATGATGGCAAAGAGTTTATCCAAAATATGATTGGGCCGGGAGAATGTTTTGGAGAGCTGCCTTTATTTGATGGTGAACCTTTTGCCGCCAGTGCCGTTGCAGAAACAGATGCTGTTATCATCCGGCTGCATATTTCATCTTTTCATCAGCTCGTGCTTGAAAGACCTGAAATACATTTTGAGTTTACTAAACTCCTGTCTCAACGCCTGCGGTTTAAATTTATGTTGCTAAAAGAATTAAGCAACCACAACCCGGAACACAGCATTGTCAGCCTGCTGAATTATTTAAAACAAAACAAGAAAAATATTTGCAGCAAATGCAATAAAATAAATCTTACCCGGCAGCACATAGCCAACATGACCGGCCTTCGTGTGGAAACGGTGATACGAACTATGCGGCATTTACATGATAAAGGCCAGCTGTTGATTCAAAAAGGAAAAGTGTATTGCTGATTATGATTGTAATCACATCCGCCTGTTTCATTGTTTGGTTACTTTGCTTAAATACCAACCATGCAATTTTCCCTGCACCGCTTCACTAAAATTGCCTTACTTAATTTATTGTTAGTAGCTGCCATTGGTGTGATATTAAGATATAAAATCGCTTTCTCACTTCCCTTCATCGATCAAAAATATTTGCTGCATGGCCACTCCCACTTTGCCTTTGCAGGATGGATCACTCATGCGCTGATGTTGCTGCTGCTGGGTTACCTGGCTGCACAAAAGGGAGATGTTGTTTATAAAAAATACCGCTGGATACTCAATGCCAATCTTGTTACTGCTTATGGAATGCTCATTAGTTTTCCTTTGCAGGGGTATGGATTGTTTTCTATTATTTTTTCTACCCTTTCCATTTTTGTATCCTATGCATTTGCTATTATGTATTGGAAAGATTTGAATAATTTACCCGAAAAAAAAATAAGCCATTGGTGGATGAAGGCTTCTTTATTTTTCAATGCACTTTCTTCTGCAGGGGCTTTTGGCCTGGCATTTATGATGGTTACAAAAAATAGTCATCAAAACTGGTACCTGGCAGCAGTGTATTTCTTTTTGCATTTTCAATACAACGGCTGGTTTTTATTTGCCTGCATTGGTTTGGCTACTCACAAATTTTTAAACTCAGTGCCGGATGTTATTTTAAAAAAAATATTCTGGCTGTTTGCTGCCGCCTGCATCCCAGCCTATTTACTTTCTGCACTTTGGTTACCCATTCCTGTATGGCTGTATGTTATTGTGGTGATGGCGGCTTTTAGCCAACTGGCAGGAGGAATAATTTTGGCACAGCAAATAAAAAAACAATTATTCTTTATCAGGCTAAAATTAAATACCACTGCACAATGGCTGCTCTTTTTATCGGCCATTGCTTTATCTATTAAACTCTTGCTGCAGCTGGGTTCTACCATTCCGTCACTGAGTACCATTGCATTTGGTTTTCGCCCTATTGTGATTGGCTACCTGCACCTGATATTGCTGGGTGTCATTACGCTGTTCCTGCTGGGTTTTATGGTTGCAGAAAAATATATCCGGCTAAATTCAATGATGCTGATTGGCATTAAAACTTTTACTGCCGGTATTATTATCAACGAAATTTTTTTAATGACACAGGGTATTGCTGCCATGAATTATATCCCAATTCCTTATATCAATGAGGCATTGCTGCTTGCAGCCTGCATACTCTTTGCCGGAATTGTTTTGTTAAACATCAGCCAACAAAAAATATAAACTGCGTTCAGTCATAAAAACAATATTTTATAACAATCAACTTTGTGAAAATTTATTTTATGACACAAACAGCAGAACAAACACTGGCCTCCATCGTAACCGGGCATCATCAAACTGTGCCGGTATTAGAAAAATATAATCTTGATTTTTGCTGCAAAGGCAAACGTACTTTGGCAGAAGCCTGCACAGAGAAGGGGCTTTCTGTAGAAAAAATAATGGAAGAATTAAACATTGCAACTCTCATCAATAAGGGCAGCAGTATGCCTTTTGCAGAGATGACGGCAGAGCAGCTCATTGGCTACATCATCATCCATCATCATTTTTACCTGAAGCAATCCATGCCCACCATTGCAGAACACTTAACAAAAGTAGCCACCAAGCATGGACAGCGGTTTGCTTATATGAACGAAGTGCTGGATCTTTTTCTTCATCTCAAAAATGAAATGATGCTGCACATGCACAAAGAAGAAACCATCCTTTTTCCAAGGATAAAAGAAGTGGAATCGTTTTATCATTTTAAGCAGAAAAAAAATCTTGGCATCAATTATATTGACGGCCCTGTGACAATGATGGAAAATGAACATGACGAAGCAGGAGCAATACTGTACAAAATAAGGCAGCTAACAAATAACTATACCCCACCAGAAGAAGCCTGCACCACTTTTAAAGTATCGCTGGCAGAGCTAAAAGAATTTGAAGAAGACCTGCACAGGCATGTACACCTGGAGAATAATATTTTATTTCCGCTGGCAGAAAAAATGCTGGCTGCAGTCAGCGCTATTTTGTAAGTTATTACTTTGAAGAACCAATTATGTTTGTAATAAAAGATGGGTTCAATGTGCTTTATTGAATCCATCTTTTTTATTAACCCATTCAGTGTGGGTATAATAATCAACAATCCCTGCCAACTTTCCCCAACATTCCTTTTCAATACAACTGTTTGCCACGGCGGCATTGATGGCATAGTTTTTTTATGTATCCTGTAAAAATTATATCATCATGAAAAAGTATGTTGCATTTTTATCCCTTGTTGTTGTAGTATTTGGCAGTTGTGTGCCCACCAGGGAATTAAAACAATCTCAATTACAAACTGCCAGCCTCCGTGCAGACAGTACACAGCTTGCGGGGCAGGTAAATAAATTACAGGCTGATGTGGCAGAGATGAAAACCAAAATTGCTAACCTCAACAATCAAAATTCTGCATTGGGAAAGGAAACTGCTGAACAGCAAAACTTATTGACAGCAAATCAAAGCCAATTAACGGAAGCACAGAAAGTATTGCAGAAACAACAGCAGCGACTGCAGTCTTTACAAAATTTACTGAACCAGCAACAGCAGCAGGCGGCAAATCTTAAAAACAAAATGGCAGAAGCATTGAAAGGATTTAATAAAAATGACCTTACGGTGATTCAAAAAAACGGTAAAGTGTATGTGAGTTTATCAGAAAATTTATTGTTCCCTTCGGGCAGTGCGGTAGTAAATCCAAAAGGCGTGGATGCATTGTCTAAATTAGCTGCCGTACTCAATGTTGATTCATTGGTGGCTGTAAATATTGAAGGACATACCGACAGTATTCCGATGAAAGGAAAATATAAAGACAATTGGGATTTGAGTACTGCAAGAGCCAATTCAATTGTAAGAATATTGGTTGATAATTATAAAGTAGATCCCGTGAGGGTGATCGCTTCCGGACATAGTTTTTATGATCCGCTGCAAAGTAATTCAACGCCGGATGGAAGATCAAAAAACAGGCGGACAGAAATTATACTATCTCCCAAACTGGAAGAGATGTATAAGTTATTAGAAATGTAATTCCCTATAAAAAATAAAAAAGCACCTGCATACTTTCATGCAGGTGCTTTTTGTTTGTATGAATTTAGAAGCTGTTTGAGTTAATTAAAATATTTATCCTATTGCATAATTAAAGTTGAAAAAAGGTATGCCGTACAAGGGAGTGACACAACGATGACGCCACAAAGAACTAAAGCTGGTATCAAAAATAATTAACTCAAACAGCTTCTTACAGCTTTTTAAAGTTTACACCTTTTTAAAAAGGTGTAAACTTTATCATTACCCCACCACTTCCACTTCCCATGCCCCTTGGTTTACCGCACTGCTGTTGTGTATCAGCAAAAAAGGATTGGTGAGTGGCCCAAGCTGCGATGGTTTTAG
>JANMJU010000227.1:0-13781 GCA_031371545.1 Chitinophagaceae bacterium | reverse complement strand
GGCTACCCTGATAAGTGGAAAAATTTCAGTTCATTAGAAATTACTGCCGGCTCTTACCTTAACAATATGATTAGTGCCAATATTTTTAAACACTATTACAATATAAAAAAATTGGGTAAACCTGTTGACAGGGAAGAATGGAAAATGACACCACAAACATACGATGCCTACTACAGTGCAAGCAATAATGAAATAGTGTTACCAGCCGTTATTTTTGCTGTTCCGGGAATGAAAGAGGACGATCTCGATGATGCCTTTGTGTATGGTTATGCTGCCGCTTCCACCATTGGCCATGAAATTACGCATGGATTTGATGACCATGGCAGGCAGTATGATGCTGCCGGTAACCTGGGTGACTGGTGGACTAAAGAAGATGTGGAAGGATTTAACAACAGGGCAAAAAAAATTATAGACCAGTTCACTGAATTTATACCGGTAGATACACTGCACATAAATGGCGATGCCACACAGGGAGAAAACATTGCCGACCTTGGCGGCTTACTGATAGGCTTAGACGCTTTTAAAAAAACAACTCAATACAAAGAAGGAAAATTAATTGGCGGCTTAAAGCCTTTGCAGCGCTACTTCCTGGGCTATGCATACAGCTGGCTGAGCCAGGAAAAAAAAGAACGGTTGGCTACACAGGTAATGACAGACATACATGCTCCTGCCAAAGAAAGAGTGAATGGCCCGTTAGTAAATGTACCTGAATTTTATGAAGCTTTTGGCGTAAAGAAAGGAGACAAAATGTACCGGGTGGAAAGTAAAAGAGTGGCGATTTGGTGATTGAGTGATTTGAAAATTTGATGATTTGATGATTTGAAAATGATGAAACAATTGAACAAATAACAGTACAACAATTTAACAACAGAACCATCCTCCTACTAAACTAAATTTCCTAATGCGGACTACATTAAAGAAAGACGAAACCATTTTATTGATTATACGGCAGCATTGGATAAGATTGTTGTTGCCATTTTTTGTTTGGCTGGCAGCTGCGGTATTATTGATATGGCTTGCAAATACAACTGGCTTTATTATTACACTGGTAACAGCTTTGTACCCGATGTATGAATACCTGAACTGGAAAAATAATTTGTGGTGTGTAACCAATTTAAGAGTGGTGGATGAAAGTGGTTTCTTCAGCCGCTACTCCAAAGAAAGCCCGTTGGATAAAATTAATAATGTAGAGTATGATCAAAGTATTATCGGAAGAATTTTAGGCTATGGCAATGTAGATATACAAACAGCGGCAGAGTTGGGTGAAACTACTTATGAGCTCATTCATCATCCCAAACTATTGAAAGATACCATTACCCATGCACAGGAAGAATACAAGAAAACACAGATAAACAGGCAGGCTGTACAATTAGCAGAAGCCATCGCTAAAACATCGGCTGTGGCTGCACCTTCGCAACAAATGATTGCTGATGAGCTGCAAAAATTATTTAATCTTTATCAGCAGGGTGGCATTTCACAGGAAGAATACCAGGCACAGAAAAGCAAATTGATGAAAGACTGATTATTTTGAATGCCTGCTTTTTAATACTTCAACAATATCATTCAATTCAAAGCCTTTTGCCTGCAGTAAAATCAAATAATGAAACAATAAATCTGCTGCTTCATCTTTAAACAATTCTTCACCCCCATCCCCTAAAGGGGTGCCAACTGCTTCAATGACAACTTCCACAGCTTCCTCTCCCACTTTTTGCGCCACTTTATTGATGCCTTTGGCAAATAAAGAACTGGTGTAAGATTTATCTGAAGGATTGTTTTTTCTATCGATAATGATTTGTTCTAATTGAAATAAAAAATTCTCATTGCTGTTTTTTTCTCCCCAGCAGGTATCAGTTCCTGTGTGGCATACAGGCCCAACAGGATTTACTTTTATCAGCAGCGTATCATTATCACAATCCGATTTAATTTCTTTCAGCAATAAAAAATTTCCACTCTCCTCTCCTTTTGTCCACAGCCTGTTTTTACTCCTGCTGAAGAAAGTAACTTTTTGTAACGCTTGTGTTTTGGCAAGGGCAGCTTCATTCATAAAGCCAAGCATTAAAACTTTTCCGGTATCTGCATCCTGTATGATTGCAGGCACCAAACCATCTGCATATTTTGAGAAATCAATTGCCTCCATCCCCTGAAGGAGAGTTATAGAATTATCCATAATTAATTTTTGATATTTTTTTCTTTTATCTTTTTCATTAATTCTTCCTGCTTTTCAGCAATGCGGTTGTGCCGGTCAATAGCCCTGTTTTCCTGCTTGTTTTTCAACCAGAGAAAAATCATAACTGCAACAATTAAACCCAGTCCAACCATGATATACATGTATTAAATTCTGATGCTTACAAAAGTTTGTAAATATTTTTTTAATGCGCTGATCTCAATTTCTTTGTAATGAAAAATACTTGCCGCTAAAGCTGCATCAGCATTTGCTTCCAGGAACACTTCTTTAAAATGTTCCATCGTTCCAGCGCCACCCGATGCAATTACCGGGATTGACAAACTGGTTGAGAGCAACTTTGTAATGTCTGCAGCAAAACCATTTTTTGTACCATCATTGTTCATCGAAGTCAGTAAAATTTCTCCTGCTCCCAATGCCACGGCATCTTTTGCCCAGTCAATTGTTTTAATATCCGTTTTTGTACGACCACCATTTAAATACACATACCACTCTCCATCTTCTTCTTTCTTTGTATCAATTGCCAGTACAACACACTGGCTGCCGAATTGATTACTCAACTCTTTTATCAATGCCGGATTTTTGAAAGCTGCAGTGTTTACAGAAACTTTGTCTGCTCCATTCTGCAACAGCAATGCTACATCGTCCACAGTGCTGATACCGCCACCAACGGTGAATGGAATGTTGATGTTGGCAGCAATTCTTTTCACCAATTCAACTAATGTTTTTCTTTTTTCGACTGTAGCAGTAATGTCTAAAAAAACCAATTCATCAGCGCCTTGTTGTGAATACAGAATCGCTAACTCCACCGGATCACCGGCATCACGGATACTTTCAAAGTTGATTCCTTTTACTGTGCGGCCATCTTTAATATCGAGGCATGGTATGATTCTTTTTGTAAGCAAGGTTTTCTAATTGATAATTTTTTAATTGAAAATTGATAATTCTTCCAGCGTTATGTTGCCTTCATAAATAGCTTTGCCTACAATGGCTGCTTTACAACCAATCGTTTTTAATTCCTGCAAATCATTCAGGCTTGTAACTCCTCCGCTTGCAATCAAATTTATTTCCGGATGTTCTGCGATAATTCTTTTATACAAATCAACAGAAGGCCCCTGCATGGCTCCGTCTTTTGAAATGTCAGTACAAAAAATATTGGTGACACCAAGACCAATCATCTTTCCAATAAAATCAAAAATATTAATGCCGCCATCTTCCAGCCATCCGCTGATCTTTATTTTTTCCTCCAGCACATCAGCACCAATTAAAAATTTATCAGCACCAAATTCTATCAGCCATTCTTCCAGTATTTCAGGATTTTTTACTGCCAGGCTGCCGATGGTGGCAATAGCTGCACCTGCATTAAAAACATTTTCAATGTCATTTATTTTTTTGATGCCGCCGCCAAAATCAATGACCAGTTTTGTATTGGCGGCAACTGCTTCCAATATTTTCAAATTAACGATGGCACCAGCTTTTGCCCCATCCAGGTCTACCATGTGCAGCCGGGTAATGCCTGCATCTTCAAATTGTTTCGCCACTTCTACAGGATTATCATTGTAGATTTTTTGTTGTGCATAATCACCTTTCGTAAGGCGTACACATTTTCCGTTAATGATATCTATTGCAGGAATGATTGTCATTATAAATTGATAAAGTTTTTTAAAATTGTTTCGCCAACAACACCTGATTTTTCTGGATGAAATTGAACCGCATAAAAATTATTTTTTTGCAATGCTGCACTAAAAGGAATGATGTAATCAGTAGTGGCAACCGTGTCATTTCCCAACGCAGTGTAATAACTATGCACCGAATACACAAAATCATTTTTCTTTAAGCCATCAAATAATACTGACTTAAAATCATAAATACTATTCCAGCCTACATGCGGCACTTTAAAAGCCAGGCTTGCCGGGGGAACAAACAGTTTTACTTCTTCATTAAATATTCCCAAACAATCCGTATCGCCTTCTTCAGAATGATTGCACATCAATTGTTGTCCCAGGCAAATTCCTAATACCGGCTGCTGCAACGAAACAATTAGTTTATCCAATTGCTTCTCTTTTAAATATTGCATGGCAGGTGCGGCATGGCCCACACCCGGAAAGATTACCTTCTCCGCATTTCTTATTACTGACGCATCATCTGTTACAACAGACGCTGCACCCAATCGCTGTAAGGCGTATTGCACACTCTGCACATTGCCGGCATTGTATTTTATTATTGCAATCATACGCTAACTTTTAAGAATTTCCACCTTTTTAAAAAGATGGAAACTCTTAGGTGGAAACTCTATAATACTCCCTTCGTTGAAGGAAGTGCATTGTTATTAATATCTCTTTTTGCTGCCATCTTTATTGCCTTTGCAAATGCTTT
This sequence comes from Chitinophagaceae bacterium, assembly GCA_031371545.1. GTDB lineage: Bacteria > Bacteroidota > Bacteroidia > Chitinophagales > Chitinophagaceae > Ferruginibacter. The sequence goes on along the minus strand of JANMJU010000227.1, from coordinate 9,223 downwards.
AAAAATAGATTCAATTTTATGGTGTTCATTCTCTCCTTCTGCCTTAATATTCAAATTGCATTTAGACGCATCACTGAATGATTTGAAGAAATGAAAAAACATTTCTGTTGGCATCTCTCCTATTTTTTCTCTTTTAAATGCTGCTTCCCAAACGATCCAATTTCTTCCACCAAAATCAATGGCAACCTGCGCCAGGCAATCATCCATCGGCAATAAAAAACCATAACGTTCAATACCCCTTTTATCTCCCAACGCTTTTGCAATGGCTTCTCCTAATGCAATGCCGGTATCTTCTATGCTGTGATGTTCATCAATGTGCAGGTCGCCTTTACATTCAATTGACAGATCAATATTACCATGCCTTGCCAGCTGATCCAGCATGTGATCGAAGAAGGCTAAGCCAGTGGATATATTTGCTTTACCAGTTCCATCAAGATTTACTTCCACCGTAATTTTGGTTTCATTGGTATTGCGCTGATGAACAATTTTTCTTGCTGGTAATTTTAAATAATTATAAATATCCTGCCAGTTGGGTGATTCATTTACAATCACATTTTTTCTTAGCTCATTAATGGTATTATTGATTTCAGTTGCCCCGAGTGATGGATCATTATTCAGCCAAAAACCTTTGCAGCCAAGGTTTTTGGCCAGCTGCATATCTGTTATTCTATCGCCAATTACAAAGGAGTTGGCAATATCGTAAGCAGGATTGTTGAGGTATTTTGTAAGCATCCCTGTACCTGGTTTTCGGGTGGGGGCATTATCTTTTGCAAAGGTTCTGTCGATGCAAACATCAGAAAAATGAATGGATTCATTTGCCAGGCTTTGCAACACAAAATTATGAACCGGCCAAAAACTATCCTCCGTAAAAGAGGCTGTTCCCAGTCCATCCTGGTTGGTTACCATTACAAATTCATACGCCAGCTCTGCAGCTATCTTTCTCAGATAAAGAAACATATCCGGGTAAAATTCCAGTTTCGAAAATGAATCTAACTGGTAAGTTGGTGGTGCTTCTTTTATTAATACTCCATCTCTGTCAATGAATAAGATTTTTTTCACGGCTGGTATGTTTTTAATAAGTTGATCACTATTTTATTTTCTTCAGGTGTTCCAATGGTAATTCGCAAACAGTTTTCACAATGTACCTCCTTGCTCCTGTTACGAACAATCACTTCGTTGCCGGATAAGTAATCGTACAAGGCATTGGCATTGGTTACTTTCACCAGTATAAAGTTAGCATCGCTGGGATAAATTTTTTCGACGTAACTGAGCTGCTGCATTTCTTTTATCAAAATTACTTTCTGATCCACCACCTCTTTTATCCAGTTGTTGACCGTTTCAGTATCCTGCAATGCTTCTAAACCCAATTGCTGCGATGCTTCATTGATATTGTAAGGTGGCTTTACTTTATTGAAAAGGGCAATGATATCCATTGATGCGTAACACAGGCCCAGCCTCAATGCCGCCAAACCCCATGCTTTTGAAAGCGTCTGCATCACAATCAAATTTGGATATTCTGTCAGCTCCTGTATAAATGTTTTTTGTTTGGAGTAATTGATATATGCTTCATCAATAATCACAATGCCGGGGAAATTATTTAAAAGTAATTCCACATCTTCCCTCTTCATATTATTTCCGGTAGGATTATTGGGAGAACAAATAAAAAGCAGTTTGGTATTTTCATCAACAGCATTTAAAATGCTTTCCACATCCAGCTGAAAATCTAGTGTAAGATTTATCTTTTTTATTGCTACATCATTGATATTGGCACTCACTTCATACATGCCATAAGTTGGTGGGCAAATAATCACATTGTCTTTAGCCGGGTTACAAAAAATACGGTAAGCCAGGTCAATCACTTCATCACTGCCATTGCCGATAAAAATATTTTCTGCAGGTACCCCTTTTATTCTTGCCAGTTGAAATTTTAATTGCCACTGCAATGGATCAGGATAGCGGTTAAATTTTTCAGCCAGCGGCGACCCGAATGCATTTTCATTGGCATCTAAAAACACAGAAGCCTTACCGGTAAATTCGTGCCTGGCAGATGAATAGGGTGTAAGATTTTTGATATTATCCCTGATAATTTTATTTAGTTCAAATTCCATTTCAGATTATTTAATATTTTTCAAACGGATAGTGACTGCATTTTTATGTGCATCCAATCCTTCTGCTGCAGCCATTTGTTCCACTGCATTTCCAATGTTTTGAATTCCCGCTTTTGTAAGTTGTTGAAAAGTAATTTTCTTTACAAAGCTGTCCAGCGAGACACCACTGTAGGCTTTTGCATATCCATTGGTTGGCAGCGTATGATTTGTGCCCGATGCGTAATCACCCACACTTTCAGGGGAGTAATGCCCCATAAAAACACTGCCTGCATTTACTATTTTTTCGGCCAGTGCGTTTGCATTATCCGAAGCGATGATCAAATGTTCAGCAGCATATTCATTGAGTAATTCAAAAGCAGCATCTACATTTTCCATCACCACAAAGCAACTGTTTTCTAAAGCCTTTGCTGCTGTTACTTTTCTTGACAATTGAGTTAATTGTTTTTCAATTTCTTTCTTCACATTCTCCACTATCAACACCGATGCTGCAACCAACAATACCTGGCTGTCTGCACCATGCTCAGCCTGGCTTAGTAAATCTGCTGCCACAAAAGATGGGTGGCAGGTTTCATCTGCATACACTGCTACTTCGCTGGGGCCTGCCGGCATATCAATGGCAATACCTTCTTTGTTTATTAGTTGTTTGGCACAGGTTACATACTGGTTGCCGGGACCAAAAATTTTATACACTTGCGGAATAGAATCTGTACCATGAGCCATTGCAGCTATTGCTTGCACTCCTCCTATTTTATAAATATTTTTTAAGCCAATCAATTGAGCAACATACAACACAACCGGATTTACTTTACCATTTTTACCAGAAGGTGTACATACAATTATTTCTTTGCAACCCGCCAGCACAGCAGGTATGCCCAACATTAGTAAAGTTGAAAACAATGGAGCCGTACCTCCTGGGATATACAATCCTACTTTTTGTATAGCAACAGATTTCCTCCAACATACTACGCCATTTGTTGTTTCAATCTTTTTAATTTCTTCTTTTTGTGATTGGTGAAATTCAGTGATGTTGTTCTTAGCTGTTGCGATTGCAGTTTTTAAATTATCATCTACCAATTGTATTGCTGCTGCAATTTCTGCTTTGCTAACTTTTAATTCATTCAGTGTTACTTTATCAAATTGCAGGGCATATTTTTTTACTGCAGCATCGCCGTTTGATTTTACATCTTGCAAAATTGCAGACACCGTTGCTTCCAGTGGCTTGCTGTCAAATGCAGGCCGCTGAACGATTCCAGGCCATTGTTCCTTAGATGGATTTATGAATAAGCCCCATTCTCCTTCTCTTTCCCCCAAGGGAAGAGAGCGATGCTGCAAATCTTTATCAAATATTTTATCTTCCATATTATTATGTATTCATTAATCAACAACGAAACCTACACCCTGATAAAATAAAAACTGCCTTTAGTCAGTAGGTTTTAAAGCACTTCTTCGGAGGGTTGGAAGGCTTATGTTTTACACAATCATCTTCTCAATCGGCAACACAATAATTCCTTCTGCCTCAAATTGTTTTAATTTTTCTATCACTTCCCAAAATTCATTTTCTTTTACCACACTCTGCACACTGCTCCAGCCTTGTTCCGCCAGTGGAACTACGGTAGGACTTTTCATTCCCGGCAATAAAGAGAAAATATTTTTCAGCTGGTGATTGGGCGCATTCAGCATGATGTATTTATTGTTCTTAGCCGCTTTTACTGCTTTGATGCGGAACAATAATTTATCAAGGATGCTTTGCTTTTCGGCTGATAAATTTTTATTGGCCGCCAGTACCGCTTCTGAAAATAAAATAGTTTCCACTTCTTTCAGTCCGTTGCTAAATAAAGTGCTGCCGCTGCTGACTAAATCACAGATGGCTTCGGCCAAACCTATGCCCGGCGCTATTTCCACCGAGCCGCTGATTTCATGTATTTCTGCATTGCTGTTATTGCGGTTTAAAAAATCCTGCAGGATGTTGGAATAACTGGTGGCAATTTTTAAGCCCCTTAAATCAGCAACTGAATTGTAAGTAGCTGCCTTGGGAACAGCAATGCTTAGGCGGCATTTGCTAAAGCCCAGCTTTTGTATCAACTTAATATCTTTCTGCTTTTCCAGCATTACATTTTCTCCTACAATACCTACGTCAGCTACACCATCAAATATATATTGCGGAATATCATCGTCCCGTAAAAAATAAATTTCTACCGGGAAATTACTGGCAGTGGTTTTTAATTGTTTGTTACCGTTGTTGAGATCGATGCCGCATTCTTTTAATAATTTAACTGAGTCATCATACAACCTTCCTGATTTTTGAATTGCAATTTTTAGCATACACTTCCCCCTGAAGGGTAAATTTAAAAATGATTAAAATTTGTTAAAACAAAAAGGGCTTACCGTTTTGGTAAGCCCTTTTTGAAGTTATGTTTAGTACATACATATCAGCACAGCTTACCCATTGAGTAATGTATGGTGATGATGTATGTGAGTGATTTGTTTCATTTACTCCACAAAATAAATAGAGTTTGTTTACATGACCAAATAAAATTTGCGAAGGATAGAAACGCTGATAAAACGGATGGGACAGATTTTGACTGATCTTCTTATCCGTTCCAACCAGTTACATCAGTACAATCCGTGTTTCTATCCTATTACTTCAATCCCCAAACCCGGCCTGTCAGTATAAATAATTTTACCATTATTAAAAGCCACTCCTTTAGCAATATCTTCACTCAACAATAGTGGCCCATCCATATCCACATAATCCAGCAATGGCGCCAATTGTGCAATGGCAGCTGTGCCAATACTGCTTTCATTCATGCAGCCAATCATCACCTTCATATCCAGTTGTCTTGCTTTTGTGATCATTCTTCTTGCAGGTGTGATGCCGCTGCATTTGGTGAGCTTGATATTGATGCCGTGAAAATGCTGATGGCATTTTTCTACATCGCTTTCTGCCACACAACTTTCATCTGCTATCAATGGCAGCGGAGATTTTTCATATAATATTTTCATGCCTTCCCAATTATCTTTTGCCAGTGGTTGCTCTACGAACTCCACTCCCAGTTCTTTTAAGAGAGGGATTTTTTCTACTGCCTGTTCCAATGTCCAGCCTGCATTGGCATCTACTCTGAACACTGCATCGGTATGTTTGCGTAAAGCAGTTACCATTTCAATATCTCCATCCACACCTACTTTTATTTTGTAAATGGGCCAGGGTTTTTCTTTCATCTTTTCCACCATCTTTTCAATGCTGTCGATGCCGATTGTGAAATCTGTGATGGGGCTTTTGCCGGCATCAAGCCCCCATATTTCATGCAGTTGTTTTCTTTTTATTTTACCAAATAAATCCCAGCCTGCCATATCAAGTGCACAAACTAAAAATGAATTGGCTGGAAATAAATGATGGAGGTAATGCCAGTATCTTTCGGGGTCGGAGAAGGCAAATTTTTCTACGAACTGTTTTTTTCTTTCTAAATCTTCCAGCATTTTTTCTACCGGGATATTGTAGTAAGCAATGGCCGGGGCTTCTCCGTAACCCTTGATACCAAAGTGTTCCAGCTCTACTACCAATGTTGGCTGGTGGGTTTTGGTGCCTTTGGAAATAGTGAAGGGATGATGGAATGGAAGGTTGTATGTTTTGTATTTTATTTTCATTTTTTTGTTTACTGCTTTTGTTTCGCACTTTTAAATTCATTGCTTTTGCCTCCACAGCCGGCAGGCTGCGTACTTGAAACACCGCTACTTTTGCTTCTTTCAAAAAAATATGCTCCGCATTTTTTTGAATACCGCCGTTGGCGGTACCGAACCAAAAGAGGCGGCTTATTCAAATACTGGTGAGATTAAAATCATTAATGCAAGTTGCATGATTAAATAGGCGCCGCATTTGTAAATTAGTATTCAGGGCTGTAATCTATTTATTTTTCTATCCTGTATTTTTTTTATTCTAAATTTTAATTACTCCTACTTTAATAAAAAAATGAAAAACTAAATTTTCAGCCTCTTGCCCAGGCTTTCTCTGGGTGGTGCCAGAAGACCACAAAAAATGCCAGCACTAAAAGTACCGGCATTTTTTTAATTTATTGCTGCATGACTTTAATTAAACTGATTGCGTTATTTGTTCAATAAAGATATCCTGCACAAGAGTGCGACGCCAATGAAGTACCACAAAGATTTACAGCCGGGCCCATACAAAAAATTACCGTCCGCTGGCTGTTACAAAACTTTTAAACTCGCTGTTAAATTCGGTTTCATTAATCAACTCTTCCAGCGTCATGTGCATGCGGTAGCGCCAGTAATGTTTGGGATTGGCCGGTATGTTGATACGTTCGTCGTTGGGATTATCCCTGCGTAATGTTTCACTCATGCCGAGGATATCCTGCAACTGAAAAATACTCCACATGGCCGGTGAATACAAATGCTGGATGACGATTTCTTTGTTGATGGCGGGCTCACAAAAAAATGGTGAAGTGCCGTAATGCCCAAGTATGCTGTTATAGAAACGTTGGGTCATGCTGGTATCTTCTTCCCACCAGCCACGAATGGTGCTCATGTCGTGGGTGGATGGTGTGACAACTGACAGGTACGGGGCATCGTTAGGATGAAAGAATTCTTTTGTTGGGTCTTTCGGCATCCGCTGAATTTCTAAACTCAAAGTGCCTATCTGCCGCATTACATCGGGTACACAATCCGGCACCATGCCAAGGTCTTCGCCGCATACCAGCATGTTGGTGCTGCGTTTTAATTCGGGTAATTTATGCAGCGCTTCTTTTTTCCAGAAATCATCCTGGCGGCGGAAGAAATAATTTACATACAGGTCTTTCAGTTTTTGTTTGATGTAATCATCCAGGTCACGGAAAGAAGTGGTCTGCTCCATGTTGATACGAAAATGATACTGCTGCATTTGTGAACCTTCTTCTTCAAAGAAAATTACATTGCTGATGAGATCGAACAAACCCAGTTTAATAAAAGTGTTCACTTCCGAATCGGCCAGGCCGCTGAAATATTTTTCTACTTTTTGTTGTGTATTGTATTCTTCTTTCAATTCAAAATCCCCATCCGTCCAGTTTAAAAAAGCTCCCATTACATAATCTGCTTCGCTGCCAAACCGCTCCTGCACTATATTGTGGGTGATGTGTGGCCTGCAGTAACGGTGATGCTGGAACGGAATATTTATTTGATACAATTCGTTGATGTGAATAGGAATAGCCGGCACAAATTTCCCCATGATGCCTTCTACTGCATCAATAGGAATACTCCAGATGCGGAAGAAACCGAGGATATGGTCAATGCGAAAGGCATCAAAATATTCACTCATCTGTTCAAAGCGGCGGCGCCACCATGCAAAACTATCTTCCTGCATTTTCTTCCAGTTGTACGTAGGGAATCCCCAGTTTTGTCCCTTGACAGCAAAGCCATCTGGCGGTGCACCAGCCTGTGCATTCATGTTGTACAGCTCAGGCGCCACCCAGGCATCGCAGCCATAGCGGTAAATGCCAATGGGCAAATCGCCTTTTACAATGATGCCATTTTTATGTGCATAAGCCGTTGCTTCTTTTAATTGAAGATGCAAATGGTATTGCGTAAAATAATGCAGTGCTATGCTGTCATAATGTTTTTGTGTAGGTGATACCAACTTCTGAATGGCATCTTCATCGTACATATTGTTTGTCTTCCACTGGCTGTAATCCGATGTTTTATATTTATCTCTTAAATAACAAAATGCTGCATACGGCACCAGCCAGTGACGGTTCAAATTGAAGAACTCAAAATATTTAGTATCGTCTTTAAATGTTGCTTTTTGTTTTGCGTACAGTGCTTTAATTGCATCAAATTTTATTTTCATCACTTCATCGTAATCCACGTCTGGCAGGGTATTCAGCGCTACCTGCTTTTGTTTTAGTGATTTTGCCAGGGTTGAATTTTTTCCTGCCAGTTGCTCAATATTTAGAAACAAAGGATGCAGTGCGAAAGCGGAAATAGCGGCGTAAGGATAAGAATCCGTCCAGGTATGCGTTGCCGTGGTATCGTTGATGGGCAATAGCTGGATGAGTTTTAATCCACAGATTTTTGCCCAGTCCACCAACGCAGGAATATCAGTAAACTCACCTGTGCCCAAACTATTTTTTGTGCGTAAACTAAAAACGGGAATGGCTACCCCGGCACCTTTCCAGTTAGGATAAGCCAGGCGTGCAAAGCCATCATGAATAATGGTAACCCTGCCGGCTTTTGCATCCACCGACAAAGTCCTGTTGCTACCCGACTCAAAGTTGACAAATGTTTTTTCTGCTGCATTGTACACACCATATTTGTACGCCACTGGAAAATTGTCTTTTGCAAAATTCAGTTTTACCGACCACCAGTTGCCTGATTTAGAAAGTAGGATTGGCGTTGTTATTTGCCATTCGCCTAAAGTGTTGCCCGTGCCTGCAATACAAAGCACTTCACCTTCCTTCAGCAGGGGCGCCTTTACTTTAAATTCATGCGTAAATGTTTTAATTACTTTTGGCTTATCCGCAGTGACGATTGTTTTCAGCAATACTTCCTGGAAAGGTTTGGTATAAAAAGCATTCTCCACTTCCCCGGCATGGTTCCAGGTATCTACCAGCACAATTTCTTCTTTGGCATTTATTTTTTTAAAATCAACGATCCGGTCGTTGCCCCATTCCACAATTTCATTGCCATCATCTTCCCTTAAAATATAGCGGTATTCCAAGTCCAGTGCAGCAGCGCCTGTATCCGGCATTTCCAGTTGGGTATGCCAAAATTCTTCATTGAAATATTGCAGAGGCAAAGCTTTGGTAATATTATCATCTCCCAAAATGGCTGCGGTTCCTGAAACATATAGTGATTGTCCGGGTCTGGTCGAAAACCGGAGATAGAAATTCAGTATCATTTTTAAAAGTTAAGAAGTGGCAATATAAACCGTTATTAGCACAATGTAAAAAATACACAATTAAAACACAAAGGAATTTTTTTGAAGCAATCGTTACTTGTAGGTACAAGATAAAAAAATTAAAAATTGAAAGGAAGCAGAAATCAAAATTGTTAGTTTTGCCCTATTTTTGCCAAAACTTTTTGATACATGGAAACATCTAAGAAATCAACCGGCCTTTACTGGGTTTTAT
>JANMJU010000044.1:0-9905 GCA_031371545.1 Chitinophagaceae bacterium | reverse complement strand
GTCCGAGATTGCTTTATGAGTTGAATAATGTCAACAAACCTTTTATCCATGTATTTTTTAGTTTGAGACAAATTTAGAAAATAACACCCTCTTTTTCTTTTTTATGTCTGTAGCCTGTTAAGCCAAGAGTTCTTAGGGAGCCAGGATGTTTGTTACCAATATTTCCGATTGGGAAATGGTTGGCAAAGCACACGGCGAATTTTTTGCTGCCATAAAACCGGTGGCTACAATGGTGGAAGTGAGCAGGTTGATTGATGGTGATTTGTTGATTGAGATTGAAGTGCCGGCGGTGATTGAGGAGTAAGTATAGTGCAGGTGCTATTAAGTGAAAGAGTAGTAACGGGAAGACACCGGGCGGAGGTCGGCGCCTGATGGTGCCTTATAACTTTATCCTGAAAACATCTTTCTGTTTCGGATGCCTCCGTCTGGTCTCTGACCAAAGGGAACCATAGCTTATTGTTGATTTTTGAGAAAGCAGTCTTAATTTAAAAGTTACCAGGGTAATCATAATAAACACCCTAATGTAAATGCCGTGAGCCAGTGGAAGTATGCCGTTGGTCAGAGACCAGACGGCGGCGTACACGGAAGTTAGAGTTGGCTTGCGGATGAATTAAGGAACACCAACGGCGAAAAAAATATCCAAAAAAACTAAACGGACAAGTAGTTAGTTTTTTAAGGATACAAATTGAATATAAATTATGTAGTAACTTCATTTACATATCAATTCTCTTAAAACCGTTTTACATAGGAACCTTATGTTTTAGGCAGCCGGTTACTTTCTTTCAATGACACCATGTGCATATAGAGTCGTAGAATTAGGGAGATAATAATAATAACCAAGCCTTCCGTCATCTAGTATTATTAATTTCACCAAGCCTCCATCATTATGAATTCCTTTGCCACTAATAATATGTTCTCTAAAATCAATCGATTCCCCAGTCAGACTTCTATAATTTAGAAAAGCAGAAAACATTTTAAGGTTGGATAGATAATCTTAAATTGCATGCTAATACGATTACACTCAAGCTCAATATCGAAAGAATCCTTTACTTCAATTTGAGTGGCTCTTCCCTGCCAGTTTCCGTCCAAAATATTAATGAAGTATGATTTTGATATTTCATCAATTTGTTTCTCCGAAAGTTTATAATCATTTCGAATAAATAAGCCTTGCTTTACAAAAAGGTAAACTAATAATAGCATTATTCCGACAATACTGATCGCAAAGAACAAATATTTAGTTTGTTTCTTTAAAGGCTTGTGTGCAGTACCTTTCGAATTATTTTCCTTTGTGTTGGCATTTAGATCTTCCTCTGTAAAGGACTTGTCTTGGTTCGGCGATTCTGGTTCCTTTTTAAAATCTTGATCTTTCTCGTGGAAGCCTTGAAAACTTTGTTCTTTACCGAACCTGTCAAAGTCATATCGTCTTCTTTTTATGTCATCACTTAATATTTCATATGCTTCTTGTATTTCCTTAAATCTTTCCTCAAAAAATTTATCGCCGTCATTAACATCGGGGTGGAATTTTTTGGAAAGTTTTCGATACGATGTTTTGATTACAGACAGGTTTGCTGTAGATGAAACCCCTAGTGTTCTATAATGGTCTTTAAATTCCAATGATGAATTCAGGTATAATGTTGATTCAGGTTGCCTACAACTCAAGATATGCGAAAGTTTTTTTATTTCGCTCTAACTGAGATTGTTTTATAAATCTATACATAAAAAACAATATTAAATTCGGAAGTGAAAACTTTCGTTTTTTCAAAGCAACCTCTGCCCATGGTTGTTGTGTGAAGCTGCGACGTTGCGTACTACGAAGCACTACATTCATCTTAAACGAAAATTGGTATTTTTCAATGCTCAGTAAAATTAGAACTGCCGAAAACCTACGCCGGACAGCAATGGAAACCACGGTGAGGAAATGTGTGTGGGACTTGTGCCGGAGTTGTAATGGATAGCCGGACAGCAGCCGAACAACCAATCAATGCCTGCGTACAAAATTTTATTCTTTGATGCGTAAACAAAAATAACATCAAACGTTTGCAATCTTTTTGCTTCCTAATTTTGACCGTGTAATTGCTACACAATATTTTTATTCAATACCCGTTTTCCTGAAAATTTGCTTTAATATTGCACCCTTATCAATTTTTCCACAATATGAGTTTTAATAATTTCAAAGTTCCTTATGCTGTGAATGAGAATTACAGCAAAAGAATCGCTTACTTTTCGATGGAGTTTGCGGTACACCAACCATTAAAAATTTACAGTGGTGGATTGGGTTTTCTTTCTGGCTCTCACATGCGTAGTGCTTACGAATTAAAACAAAATTTAGTGGGCATCGGTATTTTGTGGAAATACGGATACTACGACCAGGCCCGTAATGCAGACCAAACACTGCAGGTGCAGTGGAACGAAAAAATATATAATTTTTTAGAAGATACCGGCATTAAATTTCAGATTACTATTCATGATAATCCTATCTGGGTAAAAGCATGGTACCTGAATCCGGAGACATTTAAAAGTGCGCCGATGTTTTTATTAAGCACCGACCTGCCGGAGAATGATTATGTTTCTCAAACCATTACCCACCGCCTGTATGATGGTAATGTGGCTACCAAAATTGCACAGTTTATTTTACTGGGTGTTGGTGGTGCCAAGCTGATGGATGAATTAAATTTCAACCCCGAGCTGTATCATTTGAATGAGGCACACGGCATCAGCGCTGCATTTTACCTGCACCGCAAATTTGGTAACCTGGCCGATGTAAAAAAGCGTTTGGTATTTACTACGCATACACCCGAAGAAGCAGGAAACGAAAAACACGATATTTTCCTTTGCCAGAAAATGAGTTATTTCTGCGGTATGCACATTGATGATGTACGCAAATTAACGGGCATTACGGATGACCAGTTCAATCATTCGTTGGCAGCATTGCGTTTTGCAAAACTGGCTAACGGTGTATCACAGCTGCATGGCGAAGTAAGCCGTAAGATGTGGAATAAATATCCAGGCATCTGCCAGATAAAAGCCATTACCAATGCACAAAACTGGACTTACTGGGCCGACAAACAATTGTACAAAGCCAAAGCAGAGGCCAACGATGTGTGGTTTGATGACCGCAAATGGTTTTTAAAGAAAAGAGCACTGGATATTGTAGCCGACCAAACAGGAAAACTGTTGAAGCCGGAAGTATTTACCATTGTATGGGCAAGGCGTTTTGCAGGTTACAAAAGAGCAGAGTTGCTGACAAGAGACCACAAACGTTTTGAAGCATTGTTAAACAATCCAAAATACCCTGTTCAAATCATATGGGCAGGTAAACCTTATCCATTGGATTATCCGGCCATCAACGACTTCAATCACCTGGTGCATTTAAGTAAGCAATATAAAAATGTAGCGGTTTGTATTGGTTACGAATTAGCATTGAGCAAGCGCCTGAAGCAGGCTGCAGATTTATGGTTGAACAATCCACGGGTGCCGAGAGAAGCCAGCGGTACCAGCGGTATGTCGGCAGCAATGAATGGCGCAGTAAACTTTAGTACCAACGACGGATGGATCTGTGAATTCATCAACAATGGCAACAATGGATTTGTGGTGGTGCCGCCAATTGATTATGAAAACATTCATGTACAGGAGCAGGACGAGTATGATCTGAATCAATTGTACGACATTCTTGAAAATCAAATACTGCCGCTTTACTATGATGACAAAGATACCTGGAGGCATATCATGAAAAATGGTATGAATGATGTGCAGGTGCAGTTTGACAGTAACAGGATGGCCGATGAATATTATAAGATCCTATACAAATAAATAGTGCGACCAGCATTTTTAAAGAGCCTTTGAAAAAAGGCTCTTTTTTATTGGTGCCAAACACAAGTAATAAAGTCCTGCATCGAACCATTACAACAATAATTTCGTTTATCTCTTTATGGTAAAATTATTTTTCACTTCTGCAATATTGCTATTGTTTTCCTGTACAAAGCCTGCAACAACGAGGCCGGCTACAGTTTCATCAAACCCTGTTGTTCCGGATACCAGTGTGATTATATTGCCCAATACTACCATAGGCAAAACATATTTGGCATTGGGAGATTCTTATACCATTGGCCAGTCGGTGGCAGAAAGCGAACGGTTTCCTGTGCAGGTGGCAACTAAATTAACCAGCCTGAATATAAATTTTTCAATACCAGAAATTATTGCACAAACCGGATGGACAACCGATAATCTTTTATCAAGGCTCAGCACTGCGGCACCCTCCAAACCAGCTTACGATATTGTTTCACTGCTCATTGGTGTAAACAATCAATACCAGCACAGAACGCAGGATGAATACCGGCAGCAGTTTGAAACACTGCTGATAAAATCGATCCAGTATGCAGGCAACAGGAAAGAAAGAGTTTTTGTTTTGTCCATTCCCGATTACAGCGTTACACCTTTTGCCAGCAACAGCGATACTGCATTCATTGCAAGGCAGATTGATTCTTTCAATGTGATTAATAAACAGATTGCTTTGCAGTACAACGTAAATTATTTAGACATCACCGGCTTCACAAGAATGGCCGCCATCAACAGTTCTTTAATTGCCGGCGATGGGCTTCATCCTTCGGGAATTGAGTACCATGTTTGGGCCGACAATTTAGTACCAATGATACGGGCTGTTTTACAATAAGCAGCTTATCGTTTTATATTTACCTACCATTCGTCACGAATTGTTTTTGCTGTCATTACACTTTGTACAATCTTTACATCCGTAAATAATTACAACAACCAAAATGAAACGCAATACCAGTAAGGTAGTTTTGTTCCTCTGCAACTTTATCATCACTAACTTCAACACGTCTCCTCCCGAGGCATAGCAAAATTTTCTGCCGCTGCAATTTCTTTCAAACACAGTAAACGGGTTGGATACCGGCGATAGTTTTTCATAGCAGCATCCTTGTGTCACAATCCTTTCATCTGCATACCAGTGGGCATCTTCAGCATCAGCATGCAAGCTGTCAATTGATATACTGGCTGCTCAAAAGAAATTGGCAACAGAAAAATTTTATCTCAATCAATCATGATAACAACAAAAATATTGCAGCCCAAAAATTGTTCATCATTGGTGAACATCTTTTACCTGCAAATAAAACAGTAATATTTATTTTCATCATTAAAACCTAAACCAACATGGAATCGCATGAACTCATCAAATGGGGATTGATTATTGGTATCCCTTTATTCGTTTTTATTTTTTACAAATTCATCCTTAGGGTATTCTTCGGCGTGGTAATAGTGCCGGAAGACAGGATTGGATTGGTCACCAAAAAATTTGTGCTGTTTGGTAACCAGCAATTGCCCGAAGGCCGCATTATAGCCACCAACGGAGAAGCAGGTTTCCAGGCACAAACATTGCCGCCCGGTATTTATTTTGCCAAATGGATATGGCAGTATGAAATTACTTTTCAGCCTTTCACCATTATCCCTACAGGCCAGTTAGGACTGGTGCTGGCAAAGGATGGTGCCGAACTGGAAACAGGTTCTATCCTCGGTAAAAAAGTAGAGTGCGACAGTTTTCAAAACGCAGAAGCCTTCTTAAAAAATGGTGGACGTAAGGGCCGTCAAACGGCTATCATCACACCGGGCAGTTACCGTATCAACACTTTTTTATTTGAAGTGATGATGACCGACATGACCAGCATTCCTGATAATGCAGTAGGTGTGGTAACTACACAGGAAGGTAAACCTTTGGAAGAAGGACAGATTGCAGGCCGCATTGTGGAGGGCCACAACAAATTCCAGGACGTAGATATGTTTATGCAAAGTGGCGGCTACAAAGGCTTGCAGGAGCAGGTGATCTTGGCAGGTACTTATTTTTTAAATCCCTGGTTTGGAAAAGTGGACATGGTGAATATGACCGAAATTCCAATTGGCCATGTTGGTGTGGTAATCAGTTATGTTGGTGCCGAAGGTGTGGATACAAGTGGTGCAGAATTTAAACATGGCAACATTGTTTCCAAAGGACAGAAAGGAGTGTGGGCCGAACCGTTAGGTCCCGGTAAATATCCTATCAATCCATTTATTATGAAAGTGGAATTGGTACCTACAACAAACCTTGTATTGAACTGGGCCAATGCAAGAAGCGAAAGTCATCAACTGGATAAACATTTATCAACCATTACAGTTCGCAGTAAAGATGGTTTCCCTTTTAACCTCGATGTTTCCCAGATCATCCACATACCTACAACGGAAGCACCAAAAGTAATTGCCAGGTTTGGAAACATGAACAACCTGGTGAGCCAGGTGCTGGAACCCACCATTGGTAACTACTTCCGTAACTCAGCGCAGGACAGTGATGTGATTGCTTTCTTAGGCACCCGTAAGGAAAGACAGGAGTCAGCTAAAATGCACATCGGCAGAGTGCTTGATCAGTACAATGTGTTTGGTGTGGATACACTGATAGGCGACATTGTGCCACCAGAAAGTTTGATGAAAACATTGACCGACCGGAAAATTGCCGAAGAACAAAAAGTGACCTACGAAACAGAAATGAAAGCGCAGGAAACAAGACAAAGTCTCGAAAAAGAAACGGCCATTGCAGAGATGCAGAAAGAAATTGTGAAGGCCGACCAGGGTGTGGTAATTGCAGAACGCATTGCAGATGCATCTGTAAAAAAAGCTACCGGCGAAGCCAACAGTGTACGTTTGCAATCAACCGCAGAAGCAGACCGATTGAAACTGTTAGCGAATGGTGATGCAGAAAGAATTCGTGTTTTGGCAAAGGCAAATGCAGAGCAAATTGAGTTGCTGGCAAAAGCAAATGCAGAACAGATTTCATTAACCGGTAATGCAGAAGCAGAGAAAATTTTAGCAATTGGTAAATCAAATGCGGAGTCTTATAAATTATCTGTGGAGGCAATGGGAGGCAACAACTTTACACAATTAAAAGTGATGGAAGCCATCGGCGCACAAAATATCAAGATCATGCCGGACGTATTGATTAGCGGTGGCAGCGATGGAGCCAACGGCCCTATCAGTGGACTGCTCGGTTTAAAATTGCTGGAAGAAGTGGCAAAGAAAAATGAACAGGCAAAAGAGAATTAGTGTTTACTAATTGTACTTTTTTAAAGAATTAATTTTCGCAGGCCGCCCAATAAAATGGGTGGCCTTTTTTAGGGGTCGGGACGCTGCCAGCGGCCTGAACCGTAAAAAAGAAATCCGTTTTTTAATAACACTCCAAATCATTTACCCAATAAAATGTAGTTTTGACCATTGAAAATATTTTTTGATGATACGGCAATAAAAGAAAGCCTTTGGCCGCTCACTGCAACAAGGAATGCAGCCGACATAAGAGTGGGTATTTTAACCATCCGGGAAAAATGGGAACTGCTCCTGAGTATCTTTCATGGTAAAGTAACCGAGGTAACTGTCGATGCAGGTATTGTGCCTTCCAAAAAAAGTTTGTTGTCAATTAATGAAAAAGGAATACCTGTTTTATTGGATGATAAAGACAGCAACAAAACAATCAGTTATCCCTGGGATATTTTTCAAATAAACGAATGGGCCATCCGCAAAGATTTTGAATTGCTGACAAAGGGCTGGCAGTCACAAAAATTTTCCTCCACTAACCAGCTCATTGCACCGGAAAATATTTTTCTTGAAGAAGGTGCAAGCGTAGAATGCAGTACCATCAATGCTTCCACTGGCCCGGTATACATTGGTAAAGATGCAACGGTGATGGAAGGCTGCCTCATCCGTGGGCCATTTGCTTTGTGCGAAGGCGCTACTTTAAAGATGGGGTCAAAAATTTATGGAGCCACTACCATTGGCCCTTACTGCTTGGCCGGCGGCGAAATAAAAAACTCCATCCTGTTTGGCTACAGCAACAAAGCGCATGATGGTTATCTGGGAGACAGTGTAATAGGAGAATGGTGTAATTTAGGCGCCGGAACTTCCAACAGCAATGTGAAAAATACCGCCGCTGATGTAAAGCTTTGGAACAATGCAACAAATGAATTTACCACTGCAGGATTGAAAGCCGGGCTGATCATGGGAGATTACAGCAGGGCAGCCATCAATACTTCTTTCAATACTGGTACAGTAGTAGGTGTGAGTTGCAATATTTTTGGTGAAGGCTTTCCACCAAAACTGATCAACAATTTTACCTGGGGAAAAGAAAAGTATATTTTTGAAAAAGTGTTGCAGGATATTGATAACTGGAAAAAATTAAAAGGAAAAAACATTACAAAAAGAGAAATAGAAATTTTAAAAAACCTTTATAAACAATCAATCTAAAATGAGAAAACAAATCGCCGCCGCTAACTGGAAAATGAATTTAACACTGGAGCAGGCAACTGAATTAACAGCAGGAATTTTACAATCGTCATTAAACTTAGGCCACGACCAGCAGGCGGTGTTTGCAGTGCCGTTTCCTTATCTTATTAAAATTAAAGAACAAATAGGCGGAGCTAAAAATGTTTTTGTTGCGGCACAAAATTGTTACGCTAAAAAATCTGGTGCCTTCACTGGCGAAGTGAGTGCAGAAATGCTGCACAGCATTGGTGTGGAGTATGTGGTGATTGGTCACAGCGAACGCAGGGAATATTTTAATGAAAGCAATGCAACGCTTGCTGAAAAAATTAACCTGGCTATTGAGTATGGAATAAAGCCCATCTTCTGTTGCGGCGAAGCATTGGAAATAAGAGAGGCCGGCACACAAAACAGTTTTGTAGAAATACAAATAAAAGAAAGCCTGTTTCATTTAACCGCAGCGCAACTAACCAATTTTGTAATTGCCTACGAACCCATCTGGGCCATCGGTACCGGCAAAACCGCCAGCAGCCAGCAGGCGCAGGAAATTCAACTGCATATCCGCAATGTAATTGCTGCACAGTATGGTGATGATGTGGCACAAAGCATTTCTATTTTATATGGTGGCAGTGTAAAAGCAGCCAATGCAAAAGAGATTTTTGGACAGCCTGATGTAGATGGTGGATTGGTGGGTGGTGCTTCATTGATGGCAGAGGAGTTTACTACGATTATAAATAGTTTGAAGTAAGATTAAAATTCAATCTAAAAAAACGAGGCGTTCCTAAAAGAACGCCTCGTAATATTTTATCCAACCTGTAATTGGTTATCAATTTAATTATACTCTTCCATTCGAAAGCCCAAAGCTGCTCAATGTTATGTGGTACAAGTGAGTCCCGAAGCAGCACACAAATCTCTCTCGGGATGCAATGACACAACGATATTGAGCAAAGAAATGCTGATGGTCACAAAAAAAATAAAAATAAAAAATTACATCAAGTCCAGCGCCTTGGCAAAGAAGGTAACGTTGAAGGGCAGTACCATGGAGCAATAACCGCCGCCTGTTTTATATACCAGAAAAAATGCAGCAACAGAGGCTAAAAATAAAACCCAGTAAAGGCCGGTTGATTTCTTAGATGTTTCCATGTATCAAAAAGTTTTGGCAAAAATAGGGCAAAACTAACAATTTTGATTTCTGCTTCCTTTCAATTTTTAATTTTTTATCTTGTACCAATAAGTAACGATTGCGCCAAAAAAATTCCTTTGTGTTTTATTGTGTATTTTTTACATTGTGCTAATAACGGTTTATATTGCCACTTCTTAACTTTTAACGATGATACTGAATTTCTATCTCCGGTTTTCGACCAGGCCCGGACAATCCCTATATGTTTCAGGTACTGCCCCAGTCTTGGGAGATGATGATATCACCAAAGCCATTGCACTGCAATATTTCAACGAAGAATTTTGGCATACCCAACTGGAAATGCCGGATGCAGGTGCTGCTGCACTGGATCTGGAGTACCGTTATATTTTAAGAGAAGATGACAGCAATGAAATTGTAGAATGGGGCAACGACCGGATCGTTGATTTTAAAAAAATAAATGCCAAAGAAGAAATTG
>JANMJU010000185.1:0-1694 GCA_031371545.1 Chitinophagaceae bacterium | reverse complement strand
ATAAAATACAAACAGGATTTACTAAAAAGTAAATCCTGTTTAAAAATAGAATTATAAAATTATTATACTCCTGCCTGACCCCCCTTCAGGGGATGGGGGCTAATTATTCAACATCAACGGCATCACGAGCATCAGCAGTTCTTCATTTTCATCTACCTCTGTTGGCTTGATGATACCTGCTTTAGTAGGCGTACTCAATTCAATATTTATTTCGGGAGTGTCTGCTGCGTTCAGCATTTCAATTAAAAATTTGGCATTGAAAGCAATCTGCAAATCTTCGCCATCATACTGGCAGGCCATGCGTTCGTTTCCTTCAAAACTAAAATCAACATCCTGTGCAGCCAGCTGCAGTTCGCTGCCGCTGATGCTTAATGCCACCTGGTTGGTACTCTTGTTACTGAATACACTTACCCGTCGCAGGGCATTTTGAAAATCGGCTTTGTTAACCGTAAGCTTATATGGATTATCCACCGGTATCACCACTTTGTAATCGGGGAAACGGGCATCAATGAGGCGGCACACCAATTCAGTTCCGCCATGTTTTACAAACAGGTGGTTGCTGTTGTAAGAAATGTTCAGCTCATCATCGTTATCAGGCAATGCACTCTTTAATAAATTCAATGGTTTTTTAGGTGCAATGAAAGTGTCTGTCTTTGGACATTTTACATCCGTTCTTTTATACTTCACCAGGCGGTGGGCATCTGTTGCCACACAGGTAAGACCATTTTTATCCAGTTCAAAAAATACACCCGTCATAGCCGGACGAAGATCATCATTGCTCACCGCAAATAAACTTTTGTTGATGGCGGTAACCAGTGCCGATGAACTCATGGTGAAAGCATTGGTGTCATCCGCTGCAGGCTCTTTAGGAAAGTTGTCAGGATTTTCGCCCATTACTTTATACTTACCATTGTCGCTGGTAATTTCTACGCCAAAGTTTTTGTCAATATTAAAAGTGAGCGGCTGCTCTGCAATATTCTTCAGTGAGTCCATTAATATTTTAGCCGGGATACATACTTTTCCGCTGTCTTTAGCCTCAATATCCAAATGCACTTTCATCACCGTTTCCAGGTCCGTGGCCACTACGGTCAATTTATTTTTTTCAATTTCAAACAGAAAATCTTCCAGTATTGGCAACACCGTATTGGCATTGATAACCCCGTTGATCTGTTGCAGTTGTTTTAGCAAAGCCGAAGAAGACACGATAAACTTCATAATATCATTTTATTTGAGCCAAAGATAAAGATTGCAATTAAATGTTTCAAGATAATAAAAAATTAGGGGTTGGTTGTTAATAAGTGGTTCTCAAACCTGGCCGACCGGTATCATTTTACCAATTTAAAATCTGCTTCCTTCACATCTGCAGAACTGCCACCAACAAACACTTTAAAATCTCCCGGTTCATAAATGTATTGCAGCTTATCATTAAAAAAACGAAGGTCATCCACAGACAGAGAGAAGCTGACCATTTTGCTTTCCCCTTTTTTGAGAAATAGTTTTTGAAATCCTTTCAGTTCCTTTACCGGCCTTACCACAGTTCCAAATAAATCACGGATGTATAGTTGTACCGTTTCTTCTCCATCAAAATTGCCATCGTTGGTAATATTGATTTTCACCATTAGTTTTTCTTCTGGCTTAATGCTGACTTTGTTCAGCTCAATATTGCCATAAGAAAAATGGGTATAGCTAAGCCC
>JANMJU010000180.1:0-4790 GCA_031371545.1 Chitinophagaceae bacterium | reverse complement strand
TGCAGTTAAATATTTAATCCTCCACAAACACTGATGGTTTGCCCGGTTACATAACTGCTTAACCCGGATGCTAAAAATAAAGTAACGTTGGCAATATCTTCTGCACTGGCAAAGCGGCCCAGCGGAATACCAGCTTTGTATATATCTGCGGCATCGCCGGCATTTAAAAAACTCGTCATGTCGGTTTCTACAAAGCCCGGCGCTATTGCATTGCAGCGGATATTGCGGCTGCCCAATTCTTTGGCCACACTTTTTGTAAACCCAATCACCCCAGCTTTGCTGGCAGCATAACTGCTTTGCCCTGCATTGCCCATTTCACCAATCACACTGCTCATGTTGATGATACTGCCACTCTTTGCTTTCATCATGGGGCGTATCACCTGCTTGGTCATGTTGAACACACTTTTCAAATTCACCTGCATCACTTCATCCCATTGCTCGGGTGTCATTCTCAATAATAAATTATCTTTTGAAATGCCTGCATTGTTTACACAAATATCTATTTGCCCAAATTCTTTCAGCACATCATTTACCAATACTTCGCAGGCTGCAAAATCGCCGGCATTGCTTTGATACGATTTCGCTTTTACTCCCAAAGCAATTAATTTTTCTTCCAGCAGTTTTGCTCTTTCGGCACTGTTGTCACTCACATAAGTAAATGCCACATTGCAACCCTGTTCTGCAAATTTGATGGCCACGCCTTCGCCAATACCACGGGCTGCTCCGGTTATGATAGCTGTTTTTCCTTCAAGTAATTTCATTGTGATGCTGTTATCGGTTTAGAAAAAAAATTTAAAATAAAATTTACCCGGCACGCTGTATGGAAAGTATCTCTTCTACAATCGTCCGTTCATTACTCAGCCTGGGCACTTTATGCTGGCCGCCAAGTTTGCCTTTGCTTTTCAGCCATTGATTAAAAGTTCCTTTTGGTAACACCTTCATAATGGGCAGCCGCAATGCGATATCCTTGTGCCGCTTGGCTTCATAATCGCTGTTGACATCTTTTAAAGCATTGTCCATTTCATAAATAAAGGCCGTGATATTATCCGGCTCTTTTTCAAATTCTACCAGCCATTCGTGTGTGCCATTGTTGCTGTCACAAAAATAAACTGGCGCTGCGGTGTAATCATTTACGATGGCATTTGTTTTTGCTGCTGCCACCGCAATCGCATTATCTGCATTGTCCACAATTACTTCTTCTCCAAAAGCATTCATATAATATTTCAACCTGCCGCTTACTTTTATTTTGTATGGATTTAAAGAAGTGAATTGTATCGTGTCGCCAATTAAATAACGCCACAGCCCGCCGGTAGTGCTGATAACGGGTGCATAGTTTTGACCCAGTTCCACTTCTCTTAAACCAATTGTTTGTGGCGATGGTTTTCCATATTCCTCCACGGGCATAAACTCGAAAAAAATTCCATGCTCTGTAAATAACAGCATGCCATCTTCACCGGGACATTCCTGCCCGGCAATGAAACCTTCACTGGCATTGTATATTTCTAAGTAATTAATAGGTGCCCCCATAATTTTTTCAAATTGCTCCCGGTAAGGAACAAAGGAAACACCACCATTAATGTACAGTTCAAGATTGGGCCACACTTCTTTGATGGTTTGCTTTTGCGTTATTTCTAAAATTCGTTTCAGTAAAATCAATGTCCAGGTAGGTACGCCTGCAAGGGATGTTACATTTTCTTCCGCCGTAATTTGCGCCAGCTTTTCTATTTTATTTTCCCATTCATCCAGCAGGGCAATGCTGAGTTCCGGTGTACGCAGCCATTGTCCCCAAAAGGGTGAGTTCTGCATGAGTATGGCACTTAAATCACCGCACTGAATATCGTCATTTAATTTACTGATTTGGTGAGAGCCGCCAATGACTAAACTTTTTCCGGTAAGTAAATCGCTGGAAGGAAAATTTTTATAATAGTTGGAGATCACATCCTTGCTTGCCTGAAAGTGGTTGTCGTGCAGGCTTTCTTCGCTGATGGGAATAAACTTGCTTTTATCGCTGGTGGTGCCGGATGATTTGGCAAACCAATTGATGGATTCGTTCCATAAAACATTTTCTTCCCCGCCCATCATCCTTTCTATGTAGGGTTTCAGGTCGTTGTATTCATGAATGGGAATGGCTTTTTTAAATGTCTTTACGGTAAACAATTTTGAGAAGCCGTACTTCTTTCCAAACTCTGTGTATTGTGCAGAGGTTACCAAATGCTGCAACACTTCCCGCTGTGAAGCCACCGGGTGATTGCTCCAATTTTGAATGCGCCACAAACGCATCCTGGCTAATTTTGATATGGCTGGAGATAGGAGTTTCATTTGTATTTGGCAAAATACGGAAATGAAACCGAAAGAGGAAATGTATCAGCGAAGGCGCCTCTTTGCAAAGCCGGATGATCTTTTAGAATGAATAACAGCTAAAAGATAAATAGTGCCTGCATCAACATGATAATAAATTATGTAAGGAAAAATGCTGAGGGCACATTTTCTAATTTTCCTTTTAGCATTGTAATATCCGAATGTGGAAGGATGGATTGTTATTTTTTTAATGGCACTGTCCAGGTCGTTATAAAATCTAAAACTCAATCCCGGCACCCGTTTATCATACCATTAGCCAATTTTTTCTATTTCAGCTTCGGCCGTATGGTTAATTTCAAGATGATACATTTTAAGTCCGGGGATTCAGTCTTTCTTCCGCTTTTTTCAACAATCTTTTTTTTGCATTTTCCCAGGAGTCAGATTTAAGGGTTTCTTTTTTAACTGCTTCCAGTCTTTCAAAAATTAATTGCTCCTCTTCTTTTTTTGTATAGTTGCCCGGTACCGGATCTTGAATGGAATCCCAAATTTGCCCGATGATTTTAAATTTTTCTTTCAGGGGAAGTTTCTTTATTTCACTTATATCAAAAGCCATAAAAAGATGTTTGTAGGAAAGTACGAAAAATAGAATAATAAAAAGTACAGGGGCTCATTGAAAATTATCTTGTATAAAAGTAATTTGTACTTTATCGGCCAGGTCGCTTTTGAGCGCCCCGACCTTGTGAGTTGCTCTTTATTTGTTGGCTTATGCCCTGCACAAGGACTGCCAATGCGGAAACCCCGTCCGACAACCTTGCCAATGTGGGGGCAGTTAGCTTATTTGTTAATGCAGTTGCTTGATTTATACGGGCAGTTGGCTTATTTATGGTTGCAGTTGCTACATTTATACGAGCAGTTGCTTTATTTATACGAGCAGTTGGCTTATTTATGGTTGCAGTTGGCTTATTTTATGGTTGCAGTTGCTTTATTTATACGAGCAGTTGACTTATTTATGGTTGCAGTTGCTGTATTTACCCATTGAGGTATTAAAAAGTAAATAGTTGTAAGCTTATTTACTTATTTACAAGGTGGAACGCTTACAGCTTTGATTACTTGTTTGCTAGACTTTGGAATAAATGAACAGGTGCTGAGTTGATAAACTGAGGACAGCGTTTGATCTTTTATCTTTACCCGACAATGATGCAACCGGTATATGTTTTTATTGAAGTTGACTTTGCCTGGTACAAGGATTGCCAACGCTCAAAGCCCACCCGACACCCTTGCGCCAATAGGGGGGGCTGAGTTGATAAACTGAGGACAGCGTTTCATCTTTTTATATTTACCCTACAATGATGCAACCAGTATAAGTTTTTATTGAAGTTGGTTTTTGCCTGGCACAAGGATTGCCAACGCTCAAACCCCACTCGACACCCTTGCGCCAACGAACAGGTATTGCTGCAGGTGTGGAATTCATTGCTTGTCCTGCCCGGAACTGCTGCCCAATAAAGATTTAAATGTACAAGATAAAAACTAAAAGCCCAGTTGAATTTCGTCCGCCGAAACCGCTGCTGATAGCGAACTACAGCCGAAGATTATAATGTCCAGCCACACTTGCAGCAATACCCATGTTGGTAGCAGTTTTTTTTAATAAACTCCACAAAGAATTGGTTGAGTTCCGCCTGTACTCATTTTAACTGGAACTGCGTTATTGC
This sequence comes from Chitinophagaceae bacterium, assembly GCA_031371545.1. Classification (GTDB taxonomy): domain Bacteria; phylum Bacteroidota; class Bacteroidia; order Chitinophagales; family Chitinophagaceae; genus Ferruginibacter. The sequence goes on along the minus strand of JANMJU010000180.1, from coordinate 783 downwards.
CAGAAATATCACTTGAGTAGATGCCAGTTTCATTTGTAACTGTATTCAAAACAGAAAAAAATAGTTTGGTTCCATCAGGAGATAATTTCATTGCTGTCCGTGGTGCACTAAAATGAAGAACAATATTTGAAGGCAGAGAAAAATGTATCTGAGTAGTGTTGCTTCCATCATAATCGCACATCCATACATCATTATTGAAATCTATATAAAGCAATTTGCTAATTGGATTGTCTAATGGAGTTGCTTTCACCTTCGAACAACTAGTTTGCACTAAAACGACTGATGCAGCAAATAAAAAAAGCACTATTGCTCCCATTAATAACTTCTTCATAATTATATTTTTTAGTTTATTGTTTCAAAAGTTTATGATAATTGCAGTATCTCTCAAAATTGCTACCAACTCATAAATATGCGAAAGTCCATTTTTTCAAAAAATAATTTTCGTTGTATGAGATTGTTTTATAAACCTATACAAAAAAACGGAACTGCCCCGGAAATTTGATAAACTATTTTTTACATCATTGATTGGCTGCTTCATCATGCAAATAATCTTTCCGCTTCAATTCAAAATTGCGGCCCAGGTACAGGCGCCTTACCTGCTCATCATTTGCCAGTTCTTCGGCAGTGCCGTGTTTAAATATCTTTCCGTCAATGAGCAGGTAGGCCCGGTCGCAGATGGAGAGGGTTTCGTTTACATTGTGGTCGGTAATTAATATGCCGATGTTGCGGTATTTTAGTTTGGCTACAATGGCCTGTATATCTTCCACGGCAATGGGATCCACG